>VXSC01000035.1 GCA_009838195.1 Rhodothermaceae bacterium
ACTCAGAATCAAGCCCCAAGGTGTAGCGCATCACCGAATCAAGGAAATTATTTGACATGAAAATGGTAATTTTGGTTCAATCAAAATTAATCATTCCATACAAATCGTGGTAGAACCATTGGTTCTTGGGCTTAATTGCGCCAATTTGGAACCTCCTATTTCCGAAATCAGTTTTCATAAAAAGATGTACAGGGCACTTTGTGTGGCGGTTTTCGACAGAACAGAGCCCTGTTTTCCTGTTCGACTCCGACTCGCAAGATGTCTTGAAACTGTGCGTAACTCATTTCACCAAGAGGGTGAAATGAGTCAAATGGATTCCCAAGCCTCCTATGAGCATGAAAATTGGGGATTCATATGGTCAAGAACTGCACTAGAAGGCATTCTGGGGGAGGAAATGCGCGCGATAAAAAGGGTACATTTTGACACAAATTGATTGATTGAAAAACGTAGCTTTGGTGAATATTCTGGGCTGATGTGGATATATCGGAGAACTCCGGCGGTTGGCTTTGTCCTGGCGGTGATTAATCATGTGAGCAGTTTTGTGCTGTCCGGGACCAGTGAGTGGCTGATTGATGAGGTCATCCACAGACATTTAGGTTGATCTCCAAAACGATCCAGAGTACATCTGCAACGGTCACACTGGGGACGGTCATGGAAATCGATGGCCAGCAGGTTGGCGTGCAGAAAGCGCACATATTATGAAATGCGCGCGAGCGGACTGGAACCATTCAATCTATAACTTCGTCAAACGGGGCCGTGGCGGAAGACCGAAATTTTCTGGACAGCTTGGCAACCCGTGCCTTCTTTCTGCTGCGAAAATTGAGCAAGGACAGGAAGGAGGACAAGTTGGAACCGGAAGAAATTCACGAATTCATTGAAATCATCAAAGGGTTCTACCGCGAATATTGTGGATAGAGGTCTAATCCTCCATGAAAAAAGAGGATCGCGCTTCGGAAGTTTTTGAATGTTCGGTATCCTCTTCCCACGGTTTTAACTTCCTGGATCTTGCCGTTGATTCGTTCGGCTCGGGCATTGGACTGCTCGTGGCAGAGCGCATTACAGACCCCGTCTCGGTGTCGTTCAAACATCTCGGCGATCTGGAGGACCTCCTGGACCGCCTCTTCGTTCACGCGTTCAAGCCAGAGCTTGAAATACGTTTTTGCATCGGCGAATGATCGGCATCGAAAGATGGCCTTGAATTCCTCTCTGAGTCTCCAGGCAATGCTGACCTGCAGGTTCAATTTCTGGATGGCCTGAAAAATATCTTCCTGACTGGCCGTGCGATTCGCCTCGTTCTTCAGGAGCGCATACCGGCTATGTTTGAGTTCATCGTGCTGCTTGACTTCGCGTCGGCGCACCTGATCGATCGCTTGGTTGAGATACTGGATCAAATGAAAACGATCATGGATCAGCGTGGCACTCGGGAACAGCTCTGTGACACACGAAATGTAGGCCTTCCACATATCGGTCGTAATGGTCTGGATCTCGTCCTTTAGATCCCCCAAAAGCCCTTGTAACAGGGCTCTTACGCTGATTTTGTCGCGTCCCTGTCCCACATCAAGGACCACACCCCGTTCGGAATCACTCACTACCGTGGCATACTTAGGATGAATCGCCTTCTCGTCCACACTCACGTGCGAAATGTCGTGCAGATTGCGCCGACGTTCTCCACGTGCCACACTACGGTGCAGAATCCGATTCACCACATCAAACTTGCACCGAAGCAACTGCGCGGTCTTCGTTTGATTCTTTGTCGCTTGCAACAATCGAATCGTCCACGATTCAAAGGCTTCCGTGAAGCGTTGCGAAGCACTCGACCACGGAACCTCGATCGTGTTTACCCCGGCGCAAGACTTCACCCGAGGGACGCGGCAGTGCACAAAACATTGAAACTGAAACCAATCCAGATGACGCCATGAACGCGCCTTCCGGTGGTCATACAACGTGCCCGTCTCCCCGGTCTTCGGGCAGATCAACCGACGACCTGCATGGGATATGTAGATGTCTATCCGTTGAGCTTCTGCATCCAATCGCATCCGATCAATCGTCCAGTCGCTCCCTAAGTGTAAGCTGTGACGTACCGCAAATTCTGGAACTGCTTCCATTGAAATGTCTAGATCTGGTGAGCCCCAAAACTAATCATTCCACAATAATTGCGGTAGTACCCATCAAAGAGATGCCAGCTACAAATTTCGATTCCAAACTGGATGTACTCAACAATACCCTAGAAGTGCAGATGAAAGCACTCAAGGATGTGATGGCAGTACAGTTGAAAGTTCAGGACAAAAAGTACAATCTTCTGATTGGATTGGTGAGTATAGGAATCACGATTGGACTTGCGGTTGGAGGTTGGTTGTTGGCAACTGGTTCGGGTTGATCTATCTCGCCAATTCCCGGGCACACAACCCCTTAGGAATATTATTTGCCGTTGTTGTTTTTGCCACGATTGGAGTACAGTCTGTAGTGAAGAGTATTATCGTGGTTGGCCTTGAGGTCTTTATTGTGCGGTTGGGACGATCGTTCCGTATAGCGATTGCGTATTTGGGCTTGGGGTATTGTTTCAGTTAGGTGCGACCGCTCTTTCGATTTCGTCACAGGTAAACATGGATGGACCTACCTTCGCAATGGTGCTTGCGACGGCCCGGGGAGCGGCAGATCGAGTATTCTCTGGAGTAGCAATGGGGTTTCTAGGGTATGCAGTGGGAATGCTGGTTCGGGAGATGCTGGGCTACCGAGATACAACGTTCATGCCGGAAAACGGTAATAGACCTCATCCGTGGGTATCAGAGAACAGAAAGGGCGGATCAATCGACATGATAACAGGGAGAATACCATCACTCAGGCGAGATAGTCGTGACTGAAAAGAGCCGCAAAATTACCTGGTCGGCCTGGAATCAGGCACGGAAACTGATGTGGAGGTATCGGAGAACTCTGGCGGTCGGCCTTGTGCTTATGGTCATCAATCGTGTGAGCAGTTTTGTGCTGCCCGGTACCAGCAAGTGGCTGATTGATGAGGTTATTGGCAACGATCAAATGGAGTTGTTGACGCCACTCGCCCTGATGGCCGTTGGTGCAACCATCGTACAGGCAGGAACATCGTATTTGTTATCCAATGTGATCGGTATTGCCGCCCAAAAAGCCATCATGGAAATGCGTCAGCGGATCCATGATCACGTGATCCATCTACCCGCCCGTTTTTTTGAGAGACATAAAAGCGGTGAGTTGATATCACGTGTGATGAGCGATCCCGAGGGAGTCCGCAATTTGATGGGGACAGGAATCGTGATGTTGGTTGGAGGGGTGTTGACCGCAATTCTGGCACTCATCATTCTGTTTATACTCTATTGGCAGTTAACCCTGATCATTTGTGTAATTCTGGCTACATTCGGTGGCTTCATGGCCTATGCATTCAGAGCGTTACGACCCATTTTCAGGAAGCGCCAAAAAATCCGATCAGAGATCACGGGGGCACTTGGGGAAACGCTTGGCGGAATCTGGTTGGTCAAGGCGTATGGGGCTGAAGGCCGGGAACAAGGTAAATTCAATGACGGAGTTATCCAGCTATTTAGGTTGATCTCCAAAACGATCCGAGGTACATCTGCAACGGTCACGCTGGGGACGGTCATCGTTGGAATCATTGGTGCATTGATGATTGTCCTAGGGGGCAGAGCGATCGCGGAGAACGCACTGACTCTGGGGGATTTTGTGATGTACCTTTTTGTGGTCGGGGTGATGGTCGCTCCCATCATACAGATGGCAATGGTTGGTACACAGATTTCAGAGGCATTCGCAGGGCTTGATCGCATCAGAGACCTGATGACGGAGATTCGAGAGGATGAAGATGAGGATCACAGGAACACATTGAAACGGGTGCGGGGGGAGGTAACTCTGGAAGATGTACACTTTCGCTATGACGAGACGGTCCCGGTTATCCAGGGAGTTTCTCTTCACGCTGCAAAAGGAACCACGACAGCATTGATTGGGCCAAGCGGTTCAGGCAAGAGTACGTTGATCAGTATGGTGATGGGGTTCAATCAGCCCCAACAGGGGCGGGTCCTGATCGATGGTCAGGATTTGTCTACCCTAAAACTGAGTGATTACCGCAGATACCTGGGGGTGGTGATGCAGGAGAATTTCCTGTTTGATGGTACGATTGCAGAAAACATCAGCTATGCCAAGCCGGCAGCCTCTCGCCACGAAATCGAATATGCGAGCCGAATCGCAAATGCGCATGAATTTATTCAGAGCTTTCCGGACTCCTATGATACCGTAGTTGGTGAGCGGGGGATAAAGCTCAGTGGTGGACAGAGGCAGAGGATATCCATCGCACGCGCAATTCTGGCAAACTCCAAAATCCTTGTCTTGGATGAAGCGACCTCCAACCTTGATACGGAAAGCGAGGCATTGATTCAGGAAGGATTCAAGAATCTTCGCGAGGGACGGACCACATTTGTCATTGCTCACCGGTTATCCACCATCCGGAGCGCAGATCAGATCTTGGTTCTTGAAGCAGGCAGGATCGTCGAACGGGGCAATCATACTACACTCTATCGCATGGGTGGTCGTTATCGGGAGCTGTACGATCAGCAGCACAGCTATGAAAAAGACCTGTACGTTAATCCCGGCGAAGATTCTCTCCAATAATAACCGCCACTATAGGTCATAAGCGATAGCGGATAGTCGCCATCGTCGAAAACAGGTTTAGTTTACTGAAGGTCGTTGTGTTGGTTAGGTTTTCTACTCTGTGCGTAGTGTACTCTCCTTGACTGTTAAAGTCCTGAAGCAAGGTGTAGCTGAAACGAACCCCTGCAAGAATTTTTTCAGTGAGGATATACTCGAACCCGGCATGCCCGGAAGCCAAAAGCACAACATCCGCCAGATCCTCGTCCTGCAGGGAATCGTAACTTGACAGATCCCCGATGCACGGCTGGTTCGTACATGAGTATCGTTCCTCGTAGTACAAATCGGTCACGACTGCACGCGCAACCCCGGTTCCCATGCCTAGGTACGGGCGGAACGTGCGATCCCGTGGGAGCAGATCCAGAAAGGTATTGATGCGAAGAGAGGCGACACGTAATCTGCCAATGGTTGCGATGGTCGTCACCTGAACCCCCGAATTAGGATCAAACTGAGGGGCAGGCGATCCGTCCAAGTGCGCAATCCGGCTGAAAATCTGTTGCAGATTTCGGGCCGAATATCGAATATTCAGGTCGATGCGCAGCGATCCCTGCTCCCTTCCCGCGCCGACGCGAAAGGCAAAGCCCGGGTCCGTCGGGATTTGATAGTTCCACCGATATCCAGAGAATTGATTTGGATTGTTGTTGTTGCATCCATCTAGATCGGGGCAGCAGATAAAACCTGGATAACAGAATGAGTCAAGGTTAAATCCCTCCTGTGCCAGGTCTCCGCTGAAAGCGGGGCCCGCACCCAGTTCGACATACCAGCCACCAACCTGTCCATAGGCAGTCGAAAGGTTCGCTGCCAGAAAAAACAACAGAACAGAGGCCAATAACTTCATCGTCGAATGGGGTTTATGTTAGAGCACGGATGTATTTTATGCGGCACCGGAAAACACGTTAAGTCATGCCCCTTTCCTGGTATAGTAGGACGGCCGTCAGATAAGGCTACGGGGCGCTATGTATTTCGTA
>VXSC01000036.1 GCA_009838195.1 Rhodothermaceae bacterium
CAGAACCGGTGATGGTATAGTCCGAATCTTCGTCTGCCGTGCCGCCCAGCGTATAACTCAACGTGAAATCACTCGCGGGCGAAGGATGTATGAGAACCTCGATCTCGTACGTACCCGTATCTTCCAGCGCGCTCGATGCCGCCGAAGCAAAGCGGGCATACGGAGTATATTCATTGTCCACGATCGTCAACTCATGTTCGGTCGGATTTCTCATGTTGTATCCCACACCTAATTCCAGTTGCAGAAGCAACGTCTCGTCCGGCTCAATCTCGGCGTCGTCAATAATCTTGACGGGGATGTTCACTGAGGTCGCAAGCGCAGGCACTGAAACCGTCCGGGAATTGTTAATGGTATAGTCCGAACCTCCGGTCGCCGTGCCGTCTAAAACGCTGTAGTTCAATGTGAAACCGGACACCGGGGCAGGATCAATGGTTACTTTTGTGTCGTATGTACCCGCGTTTTCATTCACACTGCCCTTCGCCGAAACAAAACGGATTCTCGGGTGGTCATCGTCCATGATTGTCAGCTTATGTATGCTTGGTTTTAGCAACCCGTTGCCCGTGCCAGCGGTGAATGTCAAAATCACCGTCTCGTCCAACTCACCCAATTGGTCGTCAATAATCTTGACCGGGATATTCGCTAAGGTCGCAAGCGCAGAGACCTTAACCGACCCGGAACTTGTGATTGTATAGTCCGAATCTGCAGTCGCCGTGCCGCCTAGAGTGTAGCTAAACGTAAAATCGGACACGGGTGCAGGAGCGATGACTACGCTCATATCGTGCGTGCCAACATCTTCCGTCACATTGCTACTATATAAGGAAAAACCGATCCTTGGCACATCATTATCTACGATCGTTAACTCATGTTTTCTCGGGCTCCCCAGCTTGTGCCCCGCACTAGGGATCAGCGTGAGGATGACCATCTCTTCATGCTCGTCATAATGGTCATCCTTAATCACAACGGGGATCTTCGCCGAAGATGCATGCGCAGGGACCTGAATCTCCCACGAAGAAGGAATGATGTAGTCTTGGCCCGACGACGCCGTGCCGCTAACCTCAAAGCACAATTTGAAACTGGACACGGGGACAGGATCGATGGTTACATCTATGTTGTGTGTGCCAACATCCTCTTTTACCCTGCCCTTTTCGAAAACAAAACGGGCCAATGGCTCATCGTTGTCCACGATCGTTATCTCATGTTCGCTCGGGCTCTCCAGCCTATATTTTGTGCCACCACTGACAAGTGTCAGGATGACCGTCTCATCATGCTCATGCTCCCCGTCATCAACAATCTTAATCGGGATGCTCACCGAGCCCACATTCGCGGGCACCGAGACCGTCACGGAATTAACGGTTTTGTAATCTTTACCATTGGTCGCCGTACCGCCCAGCGTGTAACTAAATGTAAAATCAGCCACGGGTTTAGGATCAATGTCCACGCTCACATAGTGCGTACCAACATCTTCATAGACGCTACTTTTGGCCGAAACAAAGTGAAGGGCCGGCAAATCATCGTCGATGATCGTAATCTTGACCTTTTCGGGATCACCCACATGGTGGTACACCGGACCTTGCAAGTTCCCTTCATCAATCCCCACCGTAAACTCTCTGTACCCGCCGCCAGCATTATCCTTATGGGTCTGAATCTGCCCGCTACCCTTCGTATTATATGCTTTGATCGTTATCGAAGCTAATGAAGTATAGTCGCCAGGATCAACGGCCGTGTCCTGAGGATTGGGGTAGTGCAACGGTACCGTCTGATCAATAGGGATTCCGTACGACATTGCAGCCGTGATCGTCACCGATTGGCCTTCTACCACTGGATTCGGAGAGGCCGATAGCGTGATCGACGGGGCAGGATCTAACACCAAAATAGGACACAAACAGTCAGAATGTGCGTGTGCCACATCTGGAACTCCTAATACATACCCTGAAACATGACTGTTGTACCCCCCGATAATATTGAACTTGAATGGGTCGGACATCTCTTTCCCCGCCGGGATCGTGACTGTGATCAGATCCTGATTTATATCGCTTAATTTTCGAACCTTCTCAGAGAACTTAAGCTCAACCTTGATATCCTGTGCCTGTACCGGAGTGACCACTGCCCTGACGATAACCGAATCTCCGATACCGATATATCCAGACGAAAGTCTCAAACACACCTCTGGCGTCGCATCGCTACCCTGGATCGCCACTGGAGTAAGACCTCCGAGATCTACTCCCGGGGGCAATTCATCCATCACCACTACAAAGTTCCTGTAGTGTGTATCCACAGGGACTTGGAATTCAGTTGTCTTGGTTTTTGAATCCTCAAGGGGGATCGTAAATGGTTTTGAATCTCCTCCCGAAACCATCGAGAAATTCTGGGCATTGCCCAGTAACTGTTCAAAATCGCTCCACCGGTTACCTATTGAATCTACGGCTGACACGTAGACGCTCGTGCCTGATCCCTCGTGAGGAAAAAATGGAAAAACAAAGGCGGGGCTGCGTTGGGAAAATTCGCCTTCGCTCACGCGAATCGCTTCGAAAGGAGCGGTACGCGGTTCAGCAGAAAATAGCGTAGTCGCGACAACGTCCTGCTCGCGTTCTTCAACAGCATGCACATGGGGATCCAGCAACTCCCAAGGAGATACGCCAGAATGGACTTCAACGTTCGGTGTACGCACCTGACCGAGCACCAAAGCAGGGAAAAACAATACCCCAAGGCCAACGGAGTTCAGGGCATGTCGAATGCGGACCCTGAAACGATTCCGTTCACCGAAGAGAAAGCTAACTACTTTCGCGTCATACTATCCGAGTTTCAATGAAACAGTACAAGAACCATCGCAGTCAATGTAAGTAATCGTCTGTACAATGTCAACCCCTGATGGAATTGCCTATCTCGGTTCACCTAACAATGAGTCACTTCCATAAAAATGGGGATAGAAGCACAGCTGCTCCCACTAAGCCGTAACTCCCCGTAAAATGGGATGTTTTGCTTTTGTTTTTGCAGAATTCGAGACCGTTTTCAGCCAAAATTCATGCTCTCTCACCTGTTTTTTGTAATGGAATCATGATTCAAGCAGCAGAAATACGAACAACTCACAGGCGATTACCCCGAACATCTTAATTTGGATGAGCCAAAAACGAGTTAGTGGGAATTGCTGATAGAAGCAAACAAATACCATTATGATGGGCGATCGTGAAGAAGGTTTCAGAGTTCTGCAAAACACAGCCATCGATCAACACCTGCACGACGTAACCGCCAGTGGGACCTCCTTGAAATCCTCCATGCTCATCCTGAGATACTCGGTATTGGAATTGACGAAAACACCGCCATTGTCGTGCAGCAGGACTGGTTTGAAGTGATCGGATCCTCGTATGTCGTGATTTATGATAGACAGCACATGATTGAAGGGGGAGGCCATTATTATTTTTTGAGCCCCGGAGATACCTATCACCTCCCCGAACGCAGTCCCTATCGCAATAATGAGCCCCTTGAACGCGTGATCAAACACACCTAGTAGTCAGGCCAAGATTCCAGCAACCAGAAACGCACAAAATGACACGCCCGCAATGAGTGCGGAGTAAGGCAGCTGCGTATTCACATGGTCGACATGATCGCAAGCAGATGCCATTGAGGAGATGATGGATGTATCCGATAACGGTGATGCATGATCTCCATAGACTCCCCCTGAAAGGATCGCTCCGAGCATAAGTGGTTCAGAGATCCCCAGCCCTTCAGCCAATGGCAATGCTAGGGGAATCAGGATTGCAAACGTGGTCCAGGATGACCCCAGAGTGAAGGATACAATACATCCTATTGCAAAAACCAACGCCGGCAACCACCAGGTCCAGATATCCTCTCCCAAAATCGAAACAATATAGGGTCCCATTTCCAAGTCACGTGACACCTTGCCAAGCGCAAAGGCCAGAACTAAAAGCGCAACCACACCAACCAAACCTGACGCTCCTTTAATGACATAATCAGTGGATTTTGCGGGAGTTAACAATATTTCTCCCTTGCGTGGGATCATGTAAATGACCATCGCTACTATCACTGCAATCCCTACAGCCCACAATACCGCAGTTGAGCCACTTCCCTCCATCAGATTACCGTCCCCCGTTACGTAGAGGCTGACGAAGATCATACCTATCATTACAGCGATCGGGGCCAAAAAGTCATAAACTCGACCCCGGTCTGGGTGAATCGGCTCCAAACCGGCCACCTCATCTGCAATCATTGGACTGGATCCAGGACGAATCAACTCCCCGGTCGTAGCCGCCCGACGCTCCGCCCTGCGCATTGGTCCGAATCCCCATCCGGTCAAAGCAAGCAGCAGTGCAAAAAAGATCGCCAGAAGTGAAAAAAAATTGTAGGGCAATGCAGCAACCAATGTATTCACTGCAGTCGTCTCGTATCCCTGAACCAGCAACAATCCTAACACAAATGCTCCCCAGCCGTTGAGAGGAATCGCCATACAAACAGGAGCGCTGGTCGCATCACAGTAGTATGCCAGTTTTTCCCGTGGCAGTTTCAGACGATCGAAAAACGGTCGGCTAAGCGTACCTACAACCAAGGACGTAATACTGGATTCCACGAAGATAAGAAGACCTGTAAACCAGGCAAGTAACTCCACTCCTCTACGTGTCTTGGCAAGTCCTGCCTTCTGCACAACGTGCACAAAAGCTGCGACTCCCCCCGAAACCTGTACCAATGCGATCAACCCTCCGACCAAAAGGCTGAAGAGCAGGATTTTGGTGTTTGATGGCTCAGCAAATACGGCAACCATCACATTGGCCACCTGGGCTAACCCTTCGACTGGGTTTCCCCCGGCCAATATGGTTGTTCCAACCCAAAGGCCTGCAACCAGTGACAGAAAGACCTGTCGGGTCCACAACGCAAGACCAATCGCCACCAGTGGAGGCAATAGCACAATCCAATCCATGTCCTGGATTATTTCCACTTGATATTGCAGCCCATAGAGGGACGCTGTGGCATTGTGACGACCCCCAAGTTTAGGAGTTCGTCCACAGCCTGCAGAAATTCTTCTCCAGTCGACTGCCCCATTCCCGGACGAGTTTCATCAAACCGTCCCCGGTAAGCAAGACAATGATTTGCATCGTACAAGAAAAAATCTGGAGTACATTCTGCGCCATAGGCCTTGGCCACCGACTGGAATTCATCATACAGATAGGGAAAAGGATACTCCTTCTCCGCTGCACGCTGCCCCATTGCCTCGAATGAATCCTCCGGATACTGGATGGTATCGTTGCTGCTGATTCCAACCAGATTCACGCCCTTATCCCTACAGACCTGAGCGGCGCGGATCAATGCATCCTCAACATGGATGACAAATGGACAATGATTGCACATGAACACAATCGCAAACGGAGCATCATCTTCCAGGTCCTCAAGACTGAGGATATCACTCCCGGCAATCTGGGGATTGCTGGCGGGCAATTCGAATCCTGGGGCCTTTGACCCAAGTTCTGTCATTTTTGAGTATGTCAGTGCCATGACTGTTTGATCGTTTGTGATGGTTCGAAAATAGGGAAATAGTCCATACCTCCCACTTCTGAAAGACAAAGTCTCATCAAATTTCTACACCTGATCTCTTTCCCGAACACGATTAAGCGGCTCCGTTACGCAGCGGGCAATACTTGCTAGATGCTCTCCAACTCGCCCAATCGAGCAAACACCAATCGTGCATACTACGGCCCTGTTTGCTGGTAATTCCGAGCTGGCCAACAGATCAAAAATACCCCGCAATACTTCTGCGATCTTCTTTTGCTCATCCTGAACCGCCTTCGCTTTCTCTATATCCCCTTCCAAAAAACAATCCCGAGCAGCATCAAATTGTGCAAGTGTTTGATTCCGCAGTTCACGAATTTCATCTACAGTAGAGCCAATGCGAGGATGGGTTGCCAGCAAAGCCGCCGATTCCATGACGCGCCCCATACGTCCAATCCGCTCTGCTTCCTGTGCAACGGTCAAAAGTTTCATGCACAGAACCAACTCCCGCTTCGGGTCAATATTTAAATGCTCCAATACTGCTCGACGCACCGAGTGCTCACGCTTACAAATTACAGCTTCCTGCGCCGACAGATCTTCGTCAAGAATTTCATTTTCCAGCAATCGCCCGCTCGATGCCGCGAATAAATTGCGCCCCGTATCCAGCATAACCTTGATATCATCCAAGGCATCTTTGATTAGCGGTGGCTGGTTGCCCGTGAGAAAGTCTAAAAAGCCCATTATCTCAAACGGAAATGATTTTCGGTCCTGGTTTTATCCTTATAGAGACGATGTTCGTTAATATAGTCCCGTACACTTTCCAAGATCAAATAGCGCACCGATTTTTCTTCGAAAATCCTCTTGCGGATATATTCAGCACTCAAGGACATAACCGGGGCATCTGCAAACTCAACCCGCCCCGACAAATAGTCAGGCAAAGCTAAAGCCGTATACGTGACAGGATAATTCATCCGAGGATAAACCAATAGCTTCACTTCTTTGGCAATCTCCTCCGGCTGTGTCCAAGTGTCAAAATACGCTAGGCTGTCGCCCCCGAGAACCAAATTAAACTCCGCATCAGGATACCGCTTCCTGAGCGCACCCAGCATCCGTATGGTATAGGTCGGCGAATCAAGTGTTTTCTCTATGTCGGAAACCTGAAAAAATGAATGCTCTGCCACAGCAGCACGCACCATACCGAGCCTGTACTTGTATGGCGTGAGCTGAATCGTCGACTTATGAGGTGGAGCATAAGTGGGTACCCATAAAACCACATCCAAATTAAACTGTGACCGAATCGTCTCAGCAACAATGGAATGTGCGATATGCGGTGGATTGAAACTACCCCCGAAGATCCCCACCTTCATCGGATGCATACTATAAGGTTGCGCTATCCGCAATCAACTCATCCAGTCTCCCCTCTGCCAAGTCACCGAGTTCCCTTGCTTCATCCATAACCTCACTCTCGGGAAAGAGGTCCAGCAGCCTCTGGTAATGCGTGATTGCTTTCTGAAGCCGCTCAGGCTGGCGCGCTTCGATACTCTGTGCACTGAATTCTATGTAGCATCGCATTGCACCCAACAGGGCATCATCTGCCAGTGGGGTATCAGGAAATTTGTCAAAGACCACCTCATAAGACAAAGCTGCTGCCTGGTAAAGTCCTCGCCGCTCATAGAGCATTGCAGCATGGAACTGCTTGTCAGCCAATTTCTGCCGCAATTCCCCCACACGCTGAATGGCAACCCCCACGGAGTCATGATCTGAATAAAGCTGGATGTATAAGTTGAAGGCTTCCACACCTCTCCGTGTGTCCGTCTGATCCAGTTCAATTTGCGGAGACCTCTCAAAAAATGTCATCGCCCGCTCAAACTCGGCATCCGCGGCCCGTGGATCAGCTCTGTAAAGCTCCGAAAATCGCGTGTATTCGCTTGCCGCTAGAATGTAGTCCCTGTTCTTTCGGTATGAACGTGCAAGGTAGAGTTGTGCGTTAGCCGCCCACTCGTGGGTTCGTCCAAAATCGAATACGCCCTGAAAATACTGCGCCGCCCGACTGTAACGACCAGCCTCATAGTGAGCCAATCCCTTCTCGTATGCATCACTGGGCGAATCGTAGCTAAGACGACCAGATCCTGAACATCCCGCTAGTAGCAGGAAGGAGATAATCAAAACTTTTTTCATCGAGAAATGCGATAATTCAGTGTCGGCGAATCCGGTATCTTGAAACGTATCCCCTCCTGGGATCATTGCGTAGTTACCTGAATGAGCCCGGTTCTGTTCCTGCTAGTGAACAAGCTGTGGCCCAATGGGAGTATGCTCAAACAAATACAATGCCGTGTTATGTCGCTTCTCCCCGAATTGAATGCGCATCCGTACCCCCTCATAGGGTGGTGCATTCAGTAGATGATCTGCCAAGTCTCCCCCCCGGCCCAGGTTCTCCAGTAGCAACCCGGTTATATCATATCCTATGCAAGCAAGCTGATCCGGCTCAACACCTTCATGGGACTGCCGATATGCTCGGATAAACCTGCGTGCTTCCATCCTGGTATTCTGATAATCAACACCGACATAGAATACCCTCATCGCCGTTCCCAGCCTATCTATATTGAGGGAAAACCAAGGGGATGGCCCTAGTATGTAAGGGGTAAGCCCCGTCGATTGAATGCTGCTTACCCCGCTCTGGACAAGACGGGACGCCTCTCTTTGATTATCGTGATAAACGGAGAAGAAGATCCCTTCCGCAGCCGAGAGCGAATCACGTCCGATCAATTGTGACAGTCTGGACCAATCAAAAGACGATCCAACCTTATATGTGAAATTGGGAGTTAAGCCGCTTGCCGCCAACTCTTCTATGAATCCTTGTGCCATTTCCCGGCTCACATCATTTCCCACCTCTTCCACAATGCCAATGGCTTCCAAGCTCAGGTATTCTATCGCCTGACGCGCTATGGCCTGCCCTCGTTCAGACAACGTGGCATTCGCCTGAAAAACATAGCGCCGACCTTCTGTAAGTGTTTTATCCGTAGCCAATGGAGCAATCAGGACCGTTCCGTTTTGTTCTGTCACACGAGCAGCAGTGTGTACCTGCTCACTGAAAAGTGGCCCAATGATGACAGATACTCCCTCCTCCACCAGAGAACTTGCTGCGAAACGTGCACCTTCAGAAGTGTTTCCGGTGTCTCTAAAAATAATTTTCACCTTCTGCTCATTCCTCCGGTTGTAAGCATCAACAGCCAACTGAACTCCAGAAAATATTGAGCGTGTTATCGCCAGTTCACCGGAGGAAAGCGGCAAGGCTAAACCAAGTCGAATTGCATTATCATTCCACTGCGCATATTGTATATCCCGCCGAGCCACCGCAATCAGACGTGTAGCCTCCGCGAAATAGCGACTGTTGGGGTAGCGATCCCGGAACTCATCCATCAGTTGAATCGCTCGAAGATATTCACCCAGCCGGTGAAGCGACTTCCCTGCCATCAAGTACGCAGCGGTTGTTTTCTTTTGCACACGCTCCCGCTCATATACATCCCTGAATTGGACATAAGCACCCGAGTAGTCTCCTGATTCAAACGCATCCAACGCAGACTGAAATACCTGCTCTGTATCTGACACGCTGATTGGCTGAGCCTGCGCAACTGGCACCAATTCAGCTACGAACAGAGCAATCAAGATTCCTATCTGGAGAACTTTCATTTGAGACCTATTCCCATTCAATAGTGGCTGGAGGCTTCGAACTGATATCGTATGCCACACGGTTAATCCCTCTCACTTCATTCACAATCCGATTGGCCACATGCCCCAGAAACTCTAGGGGGAGCTTTGCCCAGTCCGCTGTCATCCCATCCTTACTGGTCACGGCTCTAAGTACGCAGACCTGCTCGTAGGTACGCTCATCCCCCATGACCCCCACGCTTTGAACGGGAAGCAAAACTGCAAAGGCTTGCCATACTGAAGTATAGTACCCCTGGGTATGCAGTTCTTCAATAAATATTCGATCTGCCTCCCGAACAAGCTCCAGTGTTTTATCACATACCTCACCAAGAATTCGAACAGCAAGCCCGGGGCCTGGGAATGGATGTCGACCAATCATCTCTTTTGGCAGTCCAAGCAATGTACCGATCTCGCGAACTTCGTCTTTGAATAACTCCCGAAAGGGCTCAAGGATCTCAAATGGATGATCTTCGGGTAATCCACCAACATTATGATGTGTCTTGATGGTCACACTCGGTCCCTTGAACGACACGCTTTCGATCACATCTGGATAAAGTGTTCCTTGTGCCAGGAATCTTGGTTTTGCCCCCAGTGCAAATGAGATCGCTGACGTAGCTTCTTCAAAGACATGTACAAACGTGTTCCCAATCACGACTCGCTTACGTTCGGGATCCGTAATTCCCTGCAGTTGCTTCAGAAAACGTTCACTGGCATCAATTGCTTCCAAGCGTATATGGAAATGATCTCGAAATGTCCGCTGTACACTCTCCCATTCACCATGTCGCAGTAGCCCGTTGTTGACAAAAATGCAGGTAAGTTGATCGCCGATCGCCTTGTGAATCAGGCAGGCGGCAACGGAAGAATCCACCCCTCCCGACAGCCCCAGAATCACATTGTCTTTCCCCACGACATCCCTGATCTCGGCAACCTTCTGCTCCAGGAAAGAAGCCGGCGACCAATCACCACGGCAGCCACAAATGTTGCGGACAAAATTCTCGAAAATATGACGACCACTCTCGGTGTGTACCACCTCGGGATGAAACTGCACACCGTAATGGGGGAGCGTCTCATGACGCAGAGCTGCAATGGGCGCACTTCTCGTATCTGCAATGATCTCATACCCCTTTGGAACATCTACGGGTAGATCCCCATGGCTCATCCAAACCTGTGAGCCATCTTTAACCCCTTCCAATAGATCATCATCCTGGAGGACATTGATCCGAGCACGTCCAAATTCCCGATGCTTTGCCGCCTGCACCCTCCCCCCGATCGAATGCACCATAACCTGTAACCCATAGCAAATCCCGAGCAAAGGCATTGGTGAGCCATCCTCCCGACGCAATTGAAGAAGCTCTGGGTCCAATTGGGGTGCTCCCTCTTGGTAGACCGAACTCGGCCCCCCGGAAAGAACAATCCCCTGCACGCCAGCTAGCTGCTTTAACTGCTGAATCGAAGTCGTGCAGGGAAGAATCTCCGAGAATACCCCGGCCTCGCGTATACGCCGCGCAATCAGTTGGGTGTATTGTGCCCCAAAATCAAGAACAATGATTCGCTCATTCATGCAAACTGAAGAGCTTATGCCACATGATCAGCATACTCTTGGGCAGACAATAGAGATTCGATCTGGGTAGGATCAGATAGGCTGACTTCAATGATCCAACCCTCACCGAACGGATCACTGTTTACAAGCTCTGGATTCGTTTCAAGTTCTGCGTTATGCTGATTGATGGTCCCGCTTACAGGAAGGAAGAGATCCGATACTGCCTTGACCGCTTCTACGGAGCCGAATACATCCCCCTGCTCCAACGTCTCTCCTTCAGGTTCCAACTCTATAAATACAATATCCCCAAGCTCTCCCTGTGCAAAATCTGTAATCCCAATCGTTACGCTCACCCCGTCTGAATGTACGCGGACCCACTCATGTTCTGCGGTATATTTCAACTCTTCAGGAAGTTTCATCAATGAATTATGTCAGTGTGGCTGTTGTAGCATCTGATTCTCCACGAAATGTGTATCAATTTCGCCAGAGAGGAATGCGGGATGCTGTAACAATTCTTTGTGAAATGGGATCGTCGTAGCTACTCCCTCCAGAATGAATTCGTCCAAAGCACGCTGCATCCGCCGGATCGCCCATTCTCTGGTGGGCGCATACGTAACGAGCTTGGCAATCATGGAATCGTAATGGGACGGAATAACATATCCGGCATACACATGAGTGTCAATCCGGACCCCCGGGCCTCCGGGAGCATGGAACTGTTCAATCCTGCCTGGGCAGGGGCAGAAATTTTTATCGGGATCCTCTGCATTAATTCGGCACTCAATCGCGTGCCCTTTGATTGAAAAATCAGATTTATAGAGACTTTCTCCCATTGCTACACGGATCTGTTGTTGGATCAGATCAAACCCCGTGACTTCTTCCGTGACCGGATGCTCGACCTGAATCCGCGTATTCATTTCCATGAAGTAAAACTCACCGCTTGAATCGAGCAGAAATTCAACCGTACCTGCGCCTTCGTAATTCACCGATTCTGCACCCGCGATTGCTGCAGCTCCCATTCGGGCACGTAAATCCTCATCTACGGCAATGGAGGGAGCTTCCTCCAGCAATTTTTGGTGACGTCTCTGGATTGAGCATTCCCTTTCTCCATAGTGCAGTGCATTCCCCTTTCCATCCCCCATGACCTGAAGTTCGATGTGCCGCGGATTCTGGATCAGCTTTTCGATGTAGATATCAGAATTCCCGAATGCTCCTTCCGCTTCCGCCTGTGCAGACTGAAAATGAAGCTTAAAATCGTCACCATCCATCACGGCACGCATCCCGCGGCCGCCACCCCCTGCGCTGGCCTTGATCATGACCGGGTATCCAATGGAATCTGCAAACTGTTTTCCTTCTTCCAGAGACGATACGACCCCGTCCGAGCCTGGGACTACCGGAACCCCTGCAGCACGCATCTGGTCTCTGGCACGACTCTTATCCCCCATGATCGCAATCGTCTCCGGGGAAGGGCCAATGAATTTTATATCATGATCCGCACAGATCGCGCTGAACAATGCGTTTTCAGATAAAAACCCATATCCCGGATGGATCGCATCTGCCCCTGTAACCTCTGCAGCTGCCATAATTCGATCCGGTTTGAGATAGCTCTCCGTGGATACTGCCGGTCCGATACACACCGCTTCATCTGCATAACGAACATGCAATGCATCTTCGTCTGCTTTGGAGTAGACTGCTACGGATTCTAATCCCATCTCTTTACAGGCACGGATCACCCTTAAAGCGATTTCTCCCCTGTTCGCAATCAGAATTTTCTTCATACGAAGATCCAAATTATGCGGGATCAACGATTAGCAACGGCTGATCGTACTCAACCGCATCACCATCGCTGACAAGGATTTCCAGCACCGTCCCGTCCACTTCCGCTTCTACTTCATTCATCAGCTTCATCGCCTCTACAATGCACACGGTCTGGCCCTTCTGAATGCGATCTCCAACCTTAACAAACGGATCTGCATCCGGTGCCGGTTTGGCATAAAAAGTCCCCGGCGTGGGGGACAGTACAGGCGAACCCTTTGCGACTGGAGGTTCCGGCGATGACTCAGATGCGACAGGCGATTGGTTGCCCTGCTGGGATACATCGGTAACTGGCATAGACTCCGCCATAACAACCTGTGCCGGAGGGGCTGCCTGTATCGCCGGTGATGCATACTTTCGAACCAGAACACGTACACCGTCTGCCTCAATCTCGACCTCCGCCGCTTCGCTTTCGGATGCCATTGAGATCAACTCTCGAATACGATCAAAATCCCTCTTGGACCAGTTTTTAGAAAAAAATTTAGGCACTTACTTAATGGTTGTTTCTTGATGAATCGGCTATCCTGTAACCCTTGTAATGTAATCTCCCGTGTCCGTATTGACCCGAATCAAGTCCCCTTCCGAGATGAAGAGTGGAACATTGATCGTGGCCCCACTCTCCAACTTTGCCGGTTTTGTAGCTCCAGTAGCAGTATCTCCCCGAACACCAGGATCTGACTGAGTCACCCGCAATTCTACACTCTTGGGGATTTCAGCCAAGAGAGGTTCCTCGTTTTCTGCATGAAATAAAATATCAATCGCCCCCCCTTCCCTTAGAAATTCCCGTTTTGCTACATTTTCTGCAGGTAACGAAAACTGCTCATAATCCTGCATATTCATAAAATGCATCCCGAGCGAGTCTTCGTACAGAAATTGGTGCTCTCGGCGCTCAATCCGCGCACCCTTCACCTTCTCACCTGCCCGGAATGTCTTGTCTACTACACGCCCGGTTCGAACATTCTTGAGTGTCGTCCGAACAAAGGCTCCCCCTTTTCCGGGCTTGACGTGCTGGAATTTGACGATCTGCCACAGCTCGTCCGCAATCTGCATGGTAAAGCCATTCCGAAAGTCTGTCGTATCTGCCATGACTCTATGCACGACGCGTGGGTCGCGAAAATATAGGGAATTATATACTACCTACACGTCTATTGCACTGCAAAATATCCCTGTTACCTACTGAAAGGCTGCCTCCAAGTGCAAAAATGTACTGAGATCCGAAACCCCCAACGTCCCGCTATATTGAAAGGGCTCTCCATACGTGCAGCCAACCAGCTGCCCGTACGTGCGGGCACGCGCCTCAATCCACTCAAAAAATTGAGCATTGGAGATGTAGGTTTCCGACTCATCGCTGTGCTCCTTATACGCTGGGCTGTGGATCTGGGAGCCATAGCAACGGAGTGCTTCGGTGCGCCTCTTCCACGTACTGGTCACATCCACAACAAAATCCGGTTCAAAATGCCGTACCTCTGCAAAGTACAATAAATGCTGAGGGCGCCACGCCGGGACATCCGCACTTTGATCCAGTTTCTCCAATCCAGCATAGTAACATGCATTACGAACAAGATGATGTGCAGCCACATGATCTGGATGTCGGCATACAGCGGGATGCGTCATCACGATACGGGGGTGCCATTTGCGTAGTACACGAATGAGAGTACTCAATCCATCGGACGTAATATTTCCATCGGGCAGTCCAACGTTTTCACGTACGGAGAGTCCGAGGATTGATGCCGCTTCACTGGCTTCTCTAGCTCTTAGTTCCGGCGTCCCTCTCGTGCCCAATTCACCGCGAGTCAAATCTATGACGCCAACACGAAGCCCCTGCATCACCGACAAAATCAAGGTCCCCCCCACCGCTAATTCGACATCATCCGGGTGTGCAGCAATCGCCATTATATCTAGTTGCTCCGACATTACTTTGCAGCGACCAGATTAAGAATACGTCCAGGTACATAAATTTCCCGGCGGGGAGGATTTTCTCCCAAGAATCGTCGAACATTCGGTTCCAGCATCGCCGCCCGGATGACTTCTTGCTTATCTGCCTCTGGTGCAATACGGATGGTCGCCCGAACCCGCCCGTTCACCTGTACCGGTAAATCAACTACCTCCTCAGTCAGATATTCTTGCTTGAGTTCCGGCCAGGGAACATAGGCCAATGTGTCCTTATACCCAAAGCGAGACCATAACTCCTCCGCAATGTGAGGTGCAAACGGGGCAAGTAAAAGGACAAATGGCTCTGCAACCTTGCGAGGGACATCTTCCCACTTGAACGCTGCGTTCACAAACTCCATCAAGGCAGCGATGGCGGTATTCATGCGTAACTCCTCGATATCGCTTGTCACACGATCGATCGTCTGATGCAGGATGCGTAGTTGATCCTGATCGGGTTCTTTCTCGCTCAGAGGATTTTCCGTGATCAGCCGCCACGTACGACTAAGAAATCGAAAGGTCCCGTGAACTCCACGGGTACTCCACGGCTTCACCTGCTCCAGGGGGCCCATAAACATCTCATAGAGCCGGAATGCATCTGCACCATACTGCTCAATGATCTCATCGGGATTGATCACATTCCCACGACTCTTGCTCATCTTGAATGCGCGCACATCCAACTGAATATCCGGTGCTTCACTCAACACAAAGCGTTCCATACTTTTCGCGACTTTATCCTCGTCGATTTGAATCGCTTCCACGGTTGCCCCGGTGTAGATTTCCTTCCCATCGGTTACATTTTCGGCACTGACCCATTTTCCCGTCGTAGTGTCCCTCCAAGCCGTGTATTCAAGTTCACCCAGGATCATTCCCTGATGAACAAGTTTCGCAAAGGGCTCTGGCGTTGAAACTACACCGGCATCATACAGCACCATATGCCAAAATCGGGCATAGAGCAGATGAAGGACCGCATGCTCGGCTCCGCCAATATAGAGATCCACCGGCATCCAGTACCTTTCCAGTTCTGGATCTACTAGTCGTTTCGAGTTTTGGGGGTCAATGTAGCGCAAAAAGTACCAGCAGGATCCTGCCCATTGAGGCATTGTATTGGTCTCGCGTCTGGCTAAATTACCCGTATCGGGATTCGTGGTCATCAACCAATCTTTGGCCAAAGCAAGAGGGCCTTCCGGGGTTCCGCTCGGCTTAAATTCGTCCAATTCTGGCAGATTGATGGGAAGCACATCCTCTGGCAACGCTTGTACTTTTTCACTCTCGAAAATCATTGGGATTGGTTCGCCCCAATAACGCTGTCTGGAAAAGAGCCAGTCGCGCAACTTATAATTTACCTTGCGACGTCCCACATTGTGCTCTTCGAGCCAGTCAATAATTCGTGCTTTTGCTTCCTTAATTTGGAGACCATTTAAAAAGTCGCTATTGATGGCTACACCATCTCCCGTGTAGGCTAGTCCTGTAAATCCAGCGGGCGGCTGAACTGTACGCCGAATGGGGAGGTCATATTTTGCCGCAAACGCCCAGTCGCGCTCATCCTGACCTGGAACCGCCATGATCGCTCCTGTCCCATAGGAATACAGTACATAGTCTGCGATCCATATGGGAATTGCTTCTTCGTTTGCAGGATTTATGGCATATGCTCCTGTGAATACCCCCGTCTTATCTTTTTGAAGTTCCGTCCGTTCCAGATCGCTTTTATGGGAAGCCAACTCCTTGTAATTCTGTACTTGATCAAGCTGAGTTTCCGTAGAAATCTGATCTACCATTGGATGCTCAGGAGCGAGTACCATGTAGGTCGCTCCAAAGATCGTATCAGGACGCGTAGTGTAAACTCGAATCCTAGCGCCTTCTACTCCCTGAACCGGGAAGTCAATATCTGCCCCTTCACTGCGCCCGATCCAGTTACGCTGCATTTCCTTGGTACTCACGGGCCAATCTGTCTGCTCAAGTCCATCCAGCAGCCTTTCCGCATATTCAGTGATACGCAAGACCCATTGGCGCAGCATCCGTTTCTCGCAAGGGTGCCCACCGATATCACTCCTCCCATCTACAACTTCTTCATTCGCGAGTGTTGTCCCCAATTCTTCGCACCACCACACAGGCACCTTTGCCTCGTACGCAAGTCCCCTCTCAAACAACTTCAGAAAAATCCACTGTGTCCATTTGAAATAACTTGGATCTGTCGTATCAACCTCTCGATCCCAGTCATAGGAAAACCCTAGAGATTTTAGCTGCTTCCTGAATCGGGCAATATTCCGCTCAGTCGTAATGCGCGGATGTGTCCCCGTTCGAAGTGCGTACTGTTCGGCTGGGAGCCCAAACGCATCCCATCCAATCGGGTGCAAGACGCTGAATCCGCGCATCCGCTTGTACCGTGCCACAATGTCTGTCGCTGTGTACCCTTCGGGATGCCCCACATGTAACCCTGCGCCGCTGGGATAGGGAAACATATCCAGTACATAATACTTGGGTTTGGACGTATCTACCGTAATCGGTGTACGAAATGTCTTATTCGATTCCCAATACGCCTGCCACTGACTTTCAATTTCCCGAAAAGGGTATACCGCCATTTCTCAATCAGAAACTACAACTGTAGAGGGCTCTCCAAGGATTGTGGAATCGGCCGTGGATATGCTGCTTCATCGCTTCCGCTCTAGATTCATCTTACGCGAAGGCATCTTTTACTTTCGAAAAGAATGATTTATTCTTCCCTGTCTGGTCCGGTTGAAATGCATTAGAGTCCCGAAGTTTTTCCAACGCCTTCTTATCCGAATCAGAGAGATTCTGCGGCGTCCATACACGAATTCGGACCAGTTGATCGCCTTTTCTGGAACCTCTGAGTTGACCCAATCCTCGCCCCTGCATACGCAGAACCTTTCCGGACTGGGTTCCCGGGGCAATCTTGACACTCGCCCGCCCCGTGAGAGTCGGTACTTCGATGTCTGTCCCCAGCGCTGCATCGGGAAAAGAAATCTCTATATTGTAGATCAAATCACTACCTCTACGGACAAAATACTCGTGTGCCTTTTCACGGATCTCGATCCGCAGATCTCCCGATCTTCCTCCGCGAGCCCCAGAGTGGCCCTGGCCACGCAAGTTGATGACCATCCCATCCTCAACGCCGGCTGGCACTTTCACTTTTATGGACGACTCCCCATCCAGCCGCCCCTCCCCTCGACATTCTGAACATTTTTCCTCAATAACCTGCCCTTCGCCACGACACCTTCCACACTCGGACACGCTCACAAACTGGCCTAGTGGTGTTTGCCGTGCCCGACGTTCTTCCCCAGATCCATTACATACAATGCATACTTTTAATTGGCTCGCTCCCCCCTTTGCCCCACTCCCCTCACAAGTCTGGCATGGGGTCAACCGGCGAACTTTTACACGCTTTTCTGTCCCTTCCGCAATCTCCTCTAGTGTCAGAGCCAACTGCTGAGCAATAGTAGCCCCTGGCTGTCCCCTTTCCCGGGTACGCTGGCGCCTTCCTCCGAAGAAGTCATCAAACACCCCCCCACCTGATCCTCCTCCGAAGATATCGCTGAATGCACTAAAAATGTCATTTACATTGTCAAACCCCGGCTGCCCACCTCCACCTGATCCGCGTAAACCAGCTTCGCCATAACGATCATAAACCTCACGCTTCTTCTGATCACTCAACACCTCGTACGCTACCGCTGCCTCTTTAAAGCGGGCTTCCGCCGCCTTATCACCTGGATTTCGATCTGGGTGATTTTTTAATGCTTCCTTGCGATAGGCTTTTTTGATTTCTTCTGAGGACGCATCGCGGTTCACACCCAAAATGTCGTAGTAATCACTCATTGCGCATCAGCCTCAGCTGGAACCGCTGGTGCAATCCCCACAATCACCTTCGCATGTCTGAGCACCAGATCCCCCAGGCGATACCCCGCTTGGCTTTCGTACAGTATATGTCCATCTTCTTCGCCTTCGGGGGCAGGTGCCTGCCCCACCGCCTCATGAAGATGCTCGTCGAACGCCACCCCAACAGTCTGAATCCGTTTGAGTCCCAGTTTCTCAAGTTCACTAAGAAAATTTTCGAATACAAGATTAATTCCAGACTGTAGGGACGAGAAGGCATTGTCTTCTGATTCGGCTTCTGCAGCTGCAGTCAGGGATCTCTCCAGATCATCAAGAATCGGCAGCAGCGTTCGAATCACATTGGCTTTGGCACGGAGCGACCAGTCGGCGCGCTGATTCTCCATGCGTCGACGATAATTGGCAAACTCGGCTGCAACCCGGAGTCGCTGATCTTTCTCCGCAGCCAACTCTTCGACGCACTGCGTCAAGGGATCCTGTATCTCCTCTGTCTCAGAACCATTCACGGATCCCTCCCCGTTCTGAGGCTCGTTTTCACTTGCCTCAGAAGGTATCGATTCCCCAAGGGATTCGTCTTTTTCCTCTGAAAATTCTTCAGCCATTCGTATGTACTTGTTGTCTTGAACCTGTAATGGCGGGCCGATCAAGCAGAGAGGCCATCGTTTCTACGAGAGAAATTGCGCGACCATAATCCATACGCATCGGGCCGAGTAATCCAACCGTTCCCGTGCTCTGTCCCACGTTATACCGTGCGGTCACAATGGAGTAGGGGCTTACGGTTTCATCCTGAATCTCACTACCAATCCCCACAGACACCCAGTGATTGGTGTCAAGTTGACTGCCGGGTGCCTGCTCGAAGAGTCGAACGACATACCCCTCGTCCTCAATAAGATCGATGAGTTGCCGTACCTCATTCGTACTCTGAAATTCCGGCTGTGCGAGCAGTCCTCGCGTTCCTGAATGGGTCAGTCGGCCTTTTACTGGGTCACTGAACAGTACTGCTGACTCACCGAGAATCAACTGTACAATCCCGGTCGGGTCATGATCCAGATCTTTGGTTCGCGCAACATAGTCCCGCCGAATTTCCTCAAGTCGCAAGCCTGCCAGTCGTTCATTCAAAATCGACACAATTCGATCCAGATCTTGGCGCCGGATCTCCATATTCGTCTCGTAAACAATCGTTTTCACCAAGAGGCTCCGCACACTGATCACGATCATAATATTAGACTCGGAAAGTTGCACGACATCCAGTCGCTCCAGCACGCCGGTTGAAATTTTTGGGCTGAGAACCACCCCCAGAAGGTTCGACATGCGCCCCAGTAAACGGGAAGTCTCCCAGAAGAGCGTATCTGCATCCCCCATGAGCCGGTCGAGCCGTTCGTTGAGCAGCTTCTGCTCCTGTACGGATAGCTCCGGGGTTTCCATTAACTCATTCACAAATGCGCGATACCCCAACTCCGTCGGCATACGCCCGGCAGATCTGTGTGGGTGTCTGAGATACCCCTGTTCTTCCAGATCGGATAACGTATTGCGAACGGTGGCCGCACTCAGACCAAGAGAAGACTGCTTGGCCAGTTTTCGGGATCCCACCGGCCCTGCAGTATCGATAAAATTACGCACAACCAGGCGCAGAATCGCACGCTCACGATCCGTCAGTGTTGAGGATGAAACCCCATGATATGTAGGCCTGCGTTTACTCATAGATAATCTCAATCGCAAAATCCTTGCCGCACCAACAAAGTACAAACCAGCCTGATAAAGACTGTCATTATGTCCGATGAAGCCCGCTGGATGCCGCCCGATTCATGTACGGTCTCCGTATGACGCAACCGCATGTCGCTTACTGCGTACCTTGTACTCTACTTACTCAAATCCGATGCGTTTCTTTTCGACCCTTATTGCCAGCGTTCTTGGCTCACTCATCGCAGTTGGTGTGCTGATTTTTCTTGGTAGCCTGATCATGGCAGGAATCATTGCATCAGCAGTTTCCACCAGCGAAGCCCCTATTTCATCAGAATCTGTGCTGGTATTACAACTATCAGGCCCTATTCAAGAATCCGGGACAGCAGACCCGATCTATGACCTCTTCGACATGCCACAACCCCAGAGCCTGAACCAAATCAGGACGGCTCTCGAGAGTGCTGCAACCGATGAGCGTATTGAAGCGGTGTGGCTGAAACCACAGGGGGCCATTGCAGGATGGCCAACACTCCTGGAAATCAGACAATCTTTGCTTGAATTCAAGGAAAGTGGCAAACCAATTGTGGCATCTGCATCCGGGGATTTTGCGATGCGTGAATCGGACTACTTCCTCGCATCTGTTGCAGACAGTATCTATGCTTCGCCGAGAGCCTTCTTTGAATTCAATGGCTTCTACTTGGGTGTATCCTTTTATAAAGGGCTCCTTAATAAACTGAATATCGAACCAACGGTCTTGCGGGTTGGAAGCTATAAAGGAGGCATTGAGCCCTACACTCGCGAAAACCTGTCAAGCGAAAACCGGACACAGTTAACTGCCGTGCTTGAGAACTGGAACGAACTCATGACCCGTACAATCGCTCAGGCGCGGGATCTGAGTACTGAGGAGGTTGCAAACCTTATGGGAGCGGGAGAACTCCTGACTACCGAAGATGCACATGCGGCTGGGCTCCTTGATGGATTACTGCAAAGTGAAGAGGTGGAGTCGCGTATCGGTGAATTGACTGGTATAGAGGGCAGGCTGAAAACCAGCAGTTTATCCCGCTATGCTCCCTCAATGCCCAGATCATCGTCCAGCCATGACAGCACAATTGGGATCATACATGCCTCCGGCACCATCATGAGTGGGAGCAGTAGTGATCTAAATGGAATCCTGGGGGCCGTCAGTTTCCAGAGGGACATGAAAGATTTCCGAGAGGATGATGATGTCAAGGCGGTCGTACTGCGGATCGACTCACCCGGCGGCAGTGCCACTGCCAGTGAATCCATGTGGCAGGCAGTCAAGGAAACGACAAAGAAAAAACCGGTCATTATTTCCATGGGAGACCTCGCTGCATCCGGTGGCTACTGGCTCGCAACGGCGGGAGACACGATTGTGGCTTCTCCTCACACAGTGACTGGTTCCATCGGCGTCTACGGCATGCACTTCAGTATTGGTCAGATGCTCGAAACCAAACTAGGTATTACCTCAGACCATGTAGCCACCAGCGACTACGCAGATATGTTTTCTGGGATGCGCCCCCTTCGTCCTTCCGAGCGTGCACTGTTTGAGCGCTCTCTGAACGAAACTTACTCTACTTTTCTTGAACGTGTTTCCGAGAATCGAGACATGTCGATTGAAGCTGTTCATGAAGTGGCCCAAGGCCGGATATGGACTGGAGAGGCTGCCTTGGAAGCTGGACTGATTGACAAACTTGGGAACCTTGATGATGCGATCGCTCTCGCCGCTGAGATGGCAAACCTAGAAGAAGGTGCCTATCGAATCAAACAATTGCCCGTTCCCGAGACCTTGATGGATCAATACCTGGAACTCTTCTTGGCACGAATCCAATCCTTTATGGAGTCACCAATTGAGACGCAACTTCGTACGGAGGCCCGTTTAATTGAGGAGGCAGCTCAATTGCAGGGAACTCCCATAGCCCGCCTGCCTTTGGACATCGAAGGTTATGACTGACATGTCCCCCTAGCTCAGCCAGATTAACTCATAGCCCCAATCATGGAGGAGATACGTAGAACTTGTATCCATAGCGATATAGATTCTTAGCTACCACACGTAATTTGGCATATCTGAGTCATCATTGAAGCTGGTGTCTGCAACGAAAAACCCAAAAAATAGAATCGGAAGATGAGAACCTATTGGATCTGGGTTAACGTTCTTATTTCTCTTTTAATTTGACTCGTAAAGTGTCTCTCATGTCGAAAGATGTGAGAGCAGTCCTTAAATATCTAATCTTCTCCCGAGTACCATTATTCGTCGTAGTGAAGAGACCATTGCCTATTGATATGCAGTTACGCTTGATCAATTTTGGATCACGTGCGACTATGGTAGTTTTCTTTGCTGCAAATGAAGATATTAGTCTTGAACGATCCCGCTGGCAGAGGGCACTGAGTATGTAGACAAACATGTCTGTCCAGGTACCGGAAACAATTTCATCTTGAAATCGAAAGTAGTCAAGTTTTGTAAACTTGGTTTCTATTTTGAATGGATCTTGTTCTTTACTTTGCTCGGCTATAATCGGATGTTCAGTACTGTTGGGGTCTCTTGTTTCGACTGGATCTTGCTCCTCACCGGGCGTGACCATAATGGGAGTCTGTATTTTCGCGTTTATCAGTCTCGAAAATGCATCTGGAAGGCTTTTTTTGACGTGATCTCGGATTTTACGCTTCGTTGTACCAAAAAGCATCTTTGATACTGAGCCAGCAAATTCGTCACTTGGAGACAACAATTGTTCCTTGAGGAAAGCGTAGATCTTGTCTCCATGAGAGAGCTTGTAGGCTAGTGCCCGGAGTTTCGTTGAGTCGAAATTCCTACGTGAAAACTGCTCTAAATATTCTAGCGTTTCTTGGTCTAATTCACTTAGTCTGAATACAAGAAATGGTTCTTCGTCAAGCATGTTTTCATGATCCATATCCGTAAAAAAACGGTATTCATTCCCATTTGTCAATATCACAAAATCCACTTCCCGTACGAAATGAAAATACCCTTTGATTTGATTGATGGTCACATGATGGTCTAGGGATTCGTGCAACTTCTTCGCTTCAACAAAAATAATTGGGCTTCCATTTCGGAGCAGGGCGTAGTCAACTTTTCCTGGCTTAATGTCCTTGGGATCGGCTGGATATTGGGGATCTACCAGTTCGGGATTGCTCGAGTCGTACCCCAGTGATTTTAAAAAAGGACGAATGAACCAAGCTTCAGTCTTAGCTTCTGAGATGCTTTTGTTTTCGTATTTTCTATAAAGAATACCCAGGTCTTCTAGATCGTTTTTCAACTCCATGGCATGTAATACAATTCCTGCAAGTAACTCGCAAAGTTAATCAAATTGAGTCACTCCGGTAATTCCGCGATTTGTGTTGAGCTAGATGTATCCGTTCGGGAGTAGCTCAGACCGAATCCAAACGGAAAGAGGGGATCTTCACTGTCATAGGGCACATCCTCCAACTGTGCACGAACAGCGTCCATAGACGATGGCAATTCAAACGGTAAACGCCCCGAAGGATCAAACCGCCCGAAAACCGCATCCAGGATCACTTCATCCGATGCTCCAAAATTGGCCAATACTGCCACAGCACTTTCCGCTATCTCTGGAATGACGGCAGGACGGTCAAGGTAAATATCAACGATTGTCGGAAGGGATTGGGTAACCGATAAAATCGAGTCCAACTCCGCCCCCTTAAAATCCAGATCACCTTGGTGAAATAACCCCTCCAATATGCCTCCACCGCGCGGAGGTTCATAGGGCGCATGAACTCTAAGGAGCGCCACAGTGGCCTCAGTAGGATTGCTAACCACCGTTGCATAGCGAGATGCCAAACTGCTGTCTACATTCTGCACAAATATCCGCTCATCAGGCCCGAGAGGCAATACGGAACGGCCGTCTTCTTCTCCATTCTTCAAAAGTACAATAGACTTCCGTTGGGCAATTCGGCCCGCCTCCATAAAGGGGGCAGATCCCACGATTCTATCCGCCGCGCTTTCGTCAACGTATGGATCATCAAACAGTCCAAGCAGGAACTTATCCCTGAGCAGCCGGCTCACGGAGCTGTCCAAGCGTGCCTCCTGAACCCTGCCTGAGTTTACCAGCTCAACAATCCACTCTGGATTGGATTCTCCTCCGAATATATCAACTCCAGCTGCCAGTGCTATCTCTACCCGATCAATAGGAGCCAAATCTTCAACTCCCCATCCCGGAGATTCCAACATGGTAAAACCTAGCAAGCGCTTACTACTTAGGACAGCCCAATCCGTACTGATAACGCCTTCAAATCCAAGTTCCTTGCGCAGCAGTCCGGTGACAATGGAAGGGCTAAAGGCAAATCCGACACCATCTTCGGTGATGCCCACACCTACGGCGTAACTCACCATGATTTGCGCAGTGTTCGCCGCCATAGCACCCTTCACGAACGGCGACACATGCATGTCAAACTTGTCGCCTGGATAGACCTGATCCTTACCATAGGAAAAATGCGCCTCCCATCCGTCATCCTGCGGCCCGCCACCGGGAAAATGCTTGGACATCGTTGCGACACTTTCAGTGCCGACTGTGTCACCCTGCAACCCGCGAATGTATGCACGCCCCATACTGGCTGACAGATCCGCATCCTCACCAAAAGTACCATAAACACGTGACCAACGCGGTTCAGTTGCCAGATCTAACATGGGATGAAGTGCGAGCCTGATACCCACTGCCAGATATTCTTGTCGTGCAATATTGCCAAACTCCTCGACGAGAAGTGTATCACGCGTCGCAGCCAAGCCAATGGGTTCTGGCCAAGCGGAAAAATCACCGGCAAACATCGATGCAGCCTCGCTACTCGGAAAGCCATGTCTCGGATCTGAGGCAATAGTGATCGGAATACCCAGACGCGTACGTTCTGCAAGATTCTGTACGCTATTGTACCAGGCTGCCATAGCAGCAGGATCATGACTCTGCATAATGTTGAAGTGATTCATGTGGCGCCGCACAATCATCTCGGAATTGGTGGGAATCATGAATGTGAAAGGATTGCTCGGCAGCGGTCGCTCCTGCAGAGAGCCATCAGGTAGCGTGCCTATCATATTGATAAACATCATCCCCGCTTTCTCCTCAAGACTCATTTGCGATAACACATCCTGAACCCGCTCCATCACAGGCGCATCAGGATTTTCGTATTGGTCCATCACACCATTCTTGTTCAAATCCCGATATTGAATACCGTTGGCCTCCAAAATGAGAGCTTCCCCCCCGAGACTTGCTTTGGCGTTATTGGCCGCTATGCCGTAGTAGGCATAGAAACCCAGTACGGCAGCACCGGCCAATATCAACACCCCTAACACGATAATGGTGACAACTCGTAGCATGAGAATTCCTCCCCGTAGCAGATCTATGAATTACATTCGCCAAGAAGATACGTATTACGATACCAAAGTGTACGTCTAGAAATCCCTGTTGGCCGGACCACCTGAACCTGGATCTATCACGCCCGAATGCGCTCTACCAATGCTGGACTGATTGAACGAACACCCGGACCAGATCATGGAACGGCTCTATGGAAACACAAAAATGCGATTTAGTGAATATTGTGCATTCAGAATGCATAATATCCACTCATGCAGTACGGATACATTATAGATTCCTACACCTACCTTTCCCGACTCGCTCACCACGACACCGCTTGAATGTCGCAGCTGTGGGTGGTTTACAACCCCCGCCTGTACGGCGATTGTGGAGTACCTACCTCCATCCCTCATACAGTTACAGTATAGTGTTGGCTAAGTCATCACTTATCTCCATTCTTGTTTACGTGGCACACGGAAATTCAGGCTAGTCGCTACTTGGCGTGGATGGGGCCATCCATTAAACCGCCAGACCGAAATTGCTGGCTGAATGCCGAACTTTTGGTCACTGCCCAACCCGCAGAGCCGTGGTCACTCGCGGCTACAGTCCTCCAACCAAGCACATCATTCACACGGTCGGAGCGGTCTGGCGCGGAGGCGGGAAGGGCGAAGCAGACCTTCTCCGGGCCTGTTACAGAAATTCCATTAGACTGGCAGCAGAATACGGATTCAAAAGTTTCGCTTTCCCAGCCATAAGCGCGGGCATTTTCCGATAACCCAAGCGGAACACCACGCGTATCTCGGTCGAGGAAATCCGTGCGGCCCCGTCAAGTTTTGTGAGTGAAGTGATCTTCACTTGCTTTGATACGGAAATGAGGGGTATCTATGAAGAAGTTCTACAAATCTGATTTCGATCTTCTGCTCTCTACCAAACCACAGCACTCAGAAATTCAGCACTGACTCGATTTGAGAATTCGAAGACACCCCGGTCCTAACGATCAAGCCGCAGCCGCATACACTCCTCTACCACCGCCGTAGTAAGAATCATAGACGTGCTGGTACACGGCCTCGACCTTTTGCTGAAACAGCCTCGGCGAGACACTCTCCGGCAATCCCTCTTCCAGCACATCCTCGATGTGGATTTTCACTGCAGCCCGGGACTGTTGGAACTTGCGCCAGTCCAGAACTAGCTGTTCACGTTTCAACGCCTGCAACAGGCCCCTAGCCGCTTTCTTCACCTGCTTGGTTTCTTTGTTGGAAAGATCAATCCGAGGCTTGGTCAGGATATCGAACACCACCAGCTCTTCTTCCGATAGTTGCTCCGCGACACTTCGCTTCTCCTCATCGTTAAGGCTTTTAGCGAAAGCCAGCAGTTGCTGGAAATACTCGTCGATATTCACGCTTCCGGCATTGTATTCATCGATCATCTTCTGGAAGCGTTCCTGATAATCAATACGGGTGCGGTTGAGGCGCAACATCTGCTTCAGTTTGCTGTTCACTTGGCCCCTGAGTATTTCCATCTCCGTGCGCTTCTTGCCTTTGGCGAATCGCTCCTTCAATGCCTCGAAATCCATCTGCGCGAGATCGACCCAATGCTCCTCAACATCATTCGCGGCCCCGAAGACCGGCGGCGTTGTTCGTACAACATATCCTTCGGCATCAATGGACTCATTCAGCAGTTCCTCTACTTGGCCCACTACCTCGGAGATGTCTGTCGGTGGGGTAAGTGCCCGGATCTTCTTCGCCAGCACGTCGAATAGCTGGTACCGTGCGGCGGAAGACTTGGCTTCGCTGTCGGGCAGTATGGCCTTGTAGAGCCTCCCGACCATTGCAGCTTGCGTCAAGTACCGTTTTTTGCTGTCGTCATTGGCAATCAGGGCCTCCCTTGCATCATCGAGCAGCTTGATCTTCTCGAAATCGCTGGTTGCCTCAATGGCATCCAGATTAACGCCCATTCTGGAACAGAACTCCTCCATCTCGACAATTGACTGCCGTAACAAGGCAACAAGTGCCGCCTTGTCCTTGACCGGAGAATCTTCACCAGCACTACTCCCAGTCCCATAAATCTCCAGTGCCTTTTCCAGATTGCGGAACACCCCGACATAATCGACGATAAGACCGTTGACCTTTTCCTTGAACACCCGGTTGGCCCTTGCGATCGTCTGCATTAAAGTGTGATTGCGCATTGGTTTGTCAAGGTAGAGCGTGGAGCAGGAAGGCGCATCAAAGCCGGTCAGCCACATGGCGCAAACGAAAACAATCCTAAAGGGATCGTCTGGATCCTTGAACTTGGTTTCCAGGTCTTCGCTGACCATGCGCTTGCGGTGCGGCGCGATGTCCAGTCCCTTGGCTTTCATCTCCTCAATCTCGTTCTGTGACGAGGAGACCACCACTGCCATATCGCTGGATTCCATGAATTGAATCCGCTCCCTGATGGCTTGACGCTTCTCGTCATCTACCTCCTCGGCCATCTTGTCCATCAGACGCAACATCTCCGCTTTCCAGTGCACTTGCACCTTGTCGTACATGCGCACTGCCGTGGCCTTGTCGATGCTGATCACCATCGCCTTGCCTGGGAACCCACGCCCGGTGAAGTGGCTCACCAAGTCTTCGGCAATGGTCTCCAACCGCTCCTCCCGCGTGATCAGGTGATACTGACGAGTGAACTCCCGCTCCAGCTTCTTCTCCTGGGCCGCGTCCAGTTCCGCATCTTCCAGCAGGCGCTCCATGTCCTCGTTAAGATTCTCGTTGATGAGCTGCAATTCGGGGATGCGGTTTTCGTAATACAGCGGGACGGTCGCGCCGTCCTCCATTGATTGGCGGAAGTTGTACACGCTCACATAGTCGCCGAAGACCTCCCGCGTCTTTTCTTCACCGATGATCAGCGGCGTACCGGTGAAAGCGATGAATGAGGCATTGGGCAAGGCAGTACGCATATTCAGTGCCAGAGTGTCGTATTGGCTGCGATGCGCCTCGTCGGTAATTACGATGATGTCGGAACGCTCCGATAACACTGGATGCTTCTCGCCCCGTTCAGTGCGAAACTTGTGGATCAGTGTGAAAACGTAGCGGTGATTTTCCATCAAAAGCTGTCGCAGATGGCGGCCTGAAGTGGCTTGTGCCTCCTCCTCGGTCACCGCCCCGCTCGCCGCGAAGTTCTTGTAGATCTGGTGATCCAGCTCCTGTCTGTCAGTGATAATGACGAAGGTCCAGTTACCGGGGATCTTGCGAAGTACCTTCTGTGCGAAACAGATCATTGACACGCTCTTGCCGCTTCCTTGGGTGTGCCAGAACACACCCAGCCTGCCAGCACGGCTCTCAATGCGCCGCAGCGCGTCGATTACGTTATTCACCCCTAGGTACTGGTGATTCTTGCCCAGTAGTTTGATCCATCCGCCTTGTGCCTTCATGAACAGGGTGAAGTTCTCAACCAGGTCGAGTAGCCGTGCCTTATCGCAGGTGCCTCGGATCATGGTCTCCAGCGAAACCACCCCCTCCTCGCCCTCGTTATTGATCTTCTTCCACTCGGTGAAGTGCTCCCAGCTTGCTGTTATGCTGCCGATACGACTGCGGCTGCCGTTTGAGAGTACGATCAGGGCGTTGTACCAAAAGAGCTGCGGAATCGTGCACTTGTAGTCACTAAGATTTTCGGTGTAGGCCTTTTCCAGCCGGGCATGGGTCGCCTTTAGTTCGATGAACACCAGTGGAATGCCGTTGATGAAGCCCACCAAGTCGGCCCGCCGGGTGTACATCTCCCCGGTTACCCAAAACTGACTGACCAGCAGAAAATCGTTGTTAGCTGGTGCCTTCCAGTCGATCAGCCTGACTGACTCCACCGTCTCGCCCTCACCATCAGGAGTGCGGATCTTCACCCGCACGCCGTTCTTCAGCAGCAGATAGACTTCGCGGTTGGCTTGCGCCGGGGCCATAGCGCCGCGGTCGCGAATCAATTCCTCCATGGCTTGGTCGAAAGCGTCCGCTGGTAGATCGGGGTTCAGGCGCTCCAGTACAGATCGCAACCGCCCCTCAAGCACCACCTCGGATTGCGCTTCCCGCCCCAAGGGGTTGCCGTCCGTTTGGTTGAACTCATGGTATCCGTAGACCGTCTCCCATCCCATCTCCGCGAACAGTGCGATGGCAGGTTGTTCGACCAGCGTATCTTCGGAGTAGTCGGACATCAGTTTTCCTTCTATCCCCGTTTCATCTTCACGACGACAAACGCCAAACTGTAAGGCATTATCTCTTTGTTTTTGTTCACATTTCTAACCATAAACCCCTGACTCAAGCCTCACTGCCATTAGAAATATTTGACCTTTCATGCCCTATTTCCGATACTGCGCACATCTCATCCATCTATTGAAGAAGGAGTTGGGCCGAGGTTCTGCGTTGGCCTTTTGCTTTCAGGTGGCCATTCATATCTCAGTCTTCAAGACAAAACACGCCTTTTCACGGCGCAGCATTTCGAATGGCGTCATCACCTTTATGCCCAGCCCGACGCAAACATTGGGAATTTTTACCTTATTGGGTGTATCCGCGGGTTTCTCGTGGGTGACCACTACGAAACCGTGCGTTAATGCATGGGATACCAGCCAATAGTCCGCCACCTGCAAGAAGTTGTTCACTGCCGTGGGGGTATAGCCGTTCTCAATCACCCACTTACTGACCTGAGTCATATCCCTCAGGTCTTCTGGGTCTGGTTTGAGAAACAGACGTTTACCTGGTCCTTCAGCCCAATCGGTCAAAGCATCGTCACCTGCTGAGATTTCATCTCCTACTTTCTCAATACTGAACACCTTCTGCTGCGCATTACTCATAATCAGCCACCCCCAAAATGCGGGACAGAAATCTAGTCCATAGTGAAGATTGTTTGCCGCCATAAAGACATTGGCATCCAGCAAATATTTCATCCGTGCAATCCCAAACGTCGTGCCTTTTCGTAAAAGGTGGCGGTTTTTTTGATGCCCAGCATCCTGAACGCATCGGTAAACTGGGTTTGCCCCTCCAGAGTGCTGGCTACAAGCGCCCTTATAAACCGCTTTCCGGTCCTAGCGGACAGTGTGTTGTAGAAATCACCACCACTTCCCTCCCGGGAACCCAGCGCCCTGACTTGTTCAAGCTCAGCGCGATAGGTTACCCAAAGCACCTCCTGGTCAATCACCCCTAGATCAAACAAACGGCGGACGATAACTAGCGTACTGACCTTGAATCGTCGGGCGAGACGTTGCATCTCTTCATTCAGCTCATTTTCTGGATCGTAAACGGGACGCAACTGTTTGAGCGGAACCAGCAATTCCGCCGCCACCGCGTTGCACCAGCACTCAATTTGCTCATCGTGCTGAGTTGCGGCCTGGGTATCCGATACGCCACTCTCACCCAGCCAAAGATGGGCCAGCTCATGTGCCAGAGTGAACATCTGCGCCGCCTTGGAATCCTTGCCGTTGATGAAGATCAGCGGCGCAAAGGGATCAGCCAGAGCAAAACCACGAAACTCCTCCACATTCAAGGGGCGATGAGTATTACTACCCACCACACCACTGACCATTACCAATATTCCGGTCTGTTCGATCTGAGAGATAAAACGGCGCATGGCTTCGGACCAATTCGGCGACTGCTGTCGCTCGATAAGGTCAAAACCAATGGCTTGGGCGATCCGGGCTGCTGCCTCTGGTACCTCGTCTGCCGTCGAGGCTGAACCAATAAACGCAACAGGCTCCATGCCATGTAGGTGTTGATATTCCTGGTACCAAGCTTGGCGCTGCTGGCAGAGGTAGATGGTATCCAGAAGATTGATGCTCGGGCGGGAAAACTGCCCCCCAGGCAACTTGCGAAAATCTGGAATCGGCAAAGGTTCTTCGGGTGGGTGCGGTAGGAACAGCAGACCGATAGCGGTATGGGTGGTGTTGGCAAAGGCTTCCAGTTGCTTTAAGGTGGGTGCAAGCACGCCCCCTAGCCAGTCGTTCAGTTTCGGGAACTTGTCCGCAAGTGCATCAGCACTAACACCGGCACGTTGCAGAGCCCAGTGAAGAAGATCGGGATTGACCTGAATCCGGGTACTCATGCCGTCTCCTCGATGTTGATGTCCAGTTCCGAAACGTCCAACTCGCCTGAGATGAGTTTGGGAAGGAGTAGGTCGCGGGTTTGGCTGAGAGCTCGGTTTTTGTCCCAAAGTTTCTGAATCAGGCGAAAGTTTGGAGCTACGGCTTGCTCAAACTTTTCCAATACATCCTGAGCAGATGTTGCAATAAAGAAGTTATCGAAACATCCAACCTGAACCCTTTGCCGACCGGAAGCTCCCGTCATGCTTCTAATGGCGTGTTCTCGCAGGTCAAGCTCGCGAGCCAGAAAATATACGGCGTAGGGATTGAGATACTTGGATCTCATCACGATGTACTCCGTAGACCCGAATGCCACCTCATCATCTGACGTTAGACACTGAACGAAGCCGGTCTTTCCATGTTCAGTGCTAGGGGTGATCCGCGCAAACAGTGTATCCCCGTTCTGAAATTTCGCCCCGTTGTTTCCCGTTCGATATTTGAACTCCGTAATCACCATTGAGTCTGTGGAAAGACCACTCATTGGTACAAAGAACTTTTCCTTGTCCTTCTCAATATTCAGTTTGGGGTTTAGATCTACGGCCTCACTAACCGACATCACCTCCCACCCCTCCGGAATCTTCCCCAGCGGGGAATCTACCATGCGCACCTGCTCATGGCCGGGGAAGCGGAACTTGACGAACCACTCGCGGTAGAGGTCCTGCGCCATCTCCTCCGATATCTTGATACGTCGCAAGTTGTTCTCGATCAGATCGTCGTAGGCGGAGAGGATGGCGGCGATTTGCTTTTGCGCCTTTAGTGGGGGAGTAGGAATTTCAAACTCTTTGATTAAGCCTTGATTAAGATTCTGTTGAGCAGCACCTTGAGCCTTTGCTGTGAGGGCAGGACGAGAATACAACAGTGCGTAAAACACGTATCTCGGATCAGCTATCTCTCCATCTACTACCATTCCACAAACAGCCTGATTAACTGTTGCAGGACACTTCAGCCATCCAAGCTGGCCTACGTTGGCACCATACATAGCCATCAAAGCGGTATTGGCAGGTAAATACTTCGCAGATGATCGCTGCAAGCCTTCATCAGAAATCCGCTCTTCAGTATCATCTATTGCCCGGTCTAGTAATTCCTTTGATTTAACCCACAAATGGCCATTATTGCTGTCAGCATAATATTTCCGGTGCTTTCGTGATGGTGTGCCCCCGCTGGTAACTCTACTGCAAAGGCTATTTATTCGTGCGGTTTGCATCATTGTGCCTCCAAAAATGAGACTACATTCTCCGCAATCCGCTCTTCCAACTCCCGCGCTTCACTATTCAACACCCCCAACTCCTCGTTCAACTCCTCCAGCCGTTCGAAGAAGTCGAAGTCGTCTTCCTCCCGCGCCACTACACCTACATAGCGGCCAGGGTTGAGACTCCAGCCTTGGGCTTCAATCTCCTCAATGGTCGCCACCTTGCAGAGGCCGGGCACATCATGATAATCGCCTTCCGGAAATCTCTCGGTCAGCATCCCGGCTTTATCGTGCCGGTTCTCTGTCTCTTCGCCCCGGTAGAGCCGCACAATGTTGGCGAGAAACTCGAGCTGCTGCGGCTCGAAGTCGCGGTGGGCGCGGTCGATCTGGCGGTAGATTTGGCGAGCATCGATGAACAACACAGTATCTTCACGCCCGGTACCGCGCTTGCCCCGGTCCAAGAACCAGAGGGTGCAAGGCAACGTGACGGTGTAGAAGAAGTTGGAGCCAACGGCAACCATCACATCGACCGCTCTCACCTCAATGAGTTTTTTGCGGATCTCCAGCTCCGAGGCGCGGGCATCGGAGGCTGAGTTGGCCATGACGAACCCGGCCCGACCAGTGTCACCCAAAGCACTGTAGAAGTTCTGAATCCACAGGTAGTTGGCGTTGTCCACCAGGGGCATACCGAAGGGAAAACGCAGATCGTCTTTCAGGCGCTCCTTGTCTACCCGGCCCACGTTGAAGGGTGGATTGGCCATCACAAAGTCGAATTTTCCAGGGCAGCAGTGCAGGTCTTCGTAATATGTATTGCCCTGACGGATGTCCCCAGCGAGGCCATGCACCGCGAGGTTCATCTTGCCTAGGCGCACAGTTTCAGCCACCCGCTCCTGCCCGTAAACGCTGATTTCGGCAGCCGCATTCTTCTTATGCTCCTGCACGAAGCGGGCGGACTGAACGAACATGCCGCCGGAACCGCAGGCCGGGTCGAAGATACGCCCGTGGAAGGGTTCGATGATTTCAACGATCAGTTTAACCAAGCTGGTGGGGGTGTAGAATTCGCCGCCTTTCTGGCCCTCATTCATAGCGAACTTGCCAAGGAAGTATTCATAGATCTTGCCGAAGGCGTCACCTTCGACGTCCATGGGAATTGAGCCCATCAGTTTGAGCAGCTCCACTAGGCTGGAGTTCTCCAGTCGGTTGTAGGTTTTGGGAAGTACGTCCTTGAGGTCGGGATTATCTTGCTCGACAGCCCGCATGGCATCATTAATCGCTTTGCCGATGTTTTCCCCCTCAGGCAGCTTGAGCAGGTTGCCGAACCGCGCCTTCTTGGGCAGATAAAGTACGCCCATTGCCTGATACCGCTCCTTGGTGTCCTTACTGCGGCGGCGTCTCCTGACCTGCTCGTCAATCTGCTTTTCGGCCAAGGCAAACTTCACTTCGGCATAGCGCAAGAAGATCATCCCGAGCACCGGAATGGAGTATTCCGATGCCTTTAGCTTGGAGTTGGCTCTCAACACGTCGGCAGCCTTCCATAGACGGCTTTCGAGTTGGTTGTTGCTCGCACTCATAGTCTGTCCTATGTGGCAACTCCCCAACCGACCAACCCGGCATTTGTTCCATTGTCAGTTTCCGCAATACACTCCTCCGCTTGGTCACAGTAGTGGCGAAATATCACCTTGATCATGTTTGCAGACTGCTCCGCTCGTACTCAGCAGCGACCCGGAAGTCCCTCCTTCACTTCTGGATGAACGCGAAGAGTCAGGGTCGTCGATTCAGTCTATATTGACGAAGTGCAATACATACCGGACCTGCTTCCTTACATCAAGGAAAACATTGATGCTGACCGAAATCGTGCCGGCCAGTTCCTCCTAACTGGATCTCAGAATCTTCTCCTTGCCGAGAAGGTCACCGAATCACTGGCCGGGCGTGCCGCACTCCTATGATTCCTCCCTCTATCAAGACGGGAAGAGGAGGGATATCCCCAGCAACCCACCGTTTGGGAACACGTGCAGGTTGCGAGTTCGAAAAACTTGGGTGGATTTGGAGATCTTTGGAAAAGTTTTCTTCGCGGTGGCTACCCAGAGCTGGCAATTGGCCCCAGCCGGGATTTATCATTATGGCATGCAAGCTATATCCAGACATGCCTTGAGCGAGATGTACGTACCTTGCGCCAGGTTGGTGACCTCACGCAGTACCAGTCATTCCTGCGCGTATTAGCCGCAAGGAGTGGTCAAATGCTGAATATGACCAGCTTAGGTCGTGACCTTGGAGTTGCAGTAAACACGATCAAGGCATGGCTTTCCATCCTTGAAGCTACGTATCAAGTAACAATGTTGCGACCGTACCATGCCAACATTGGCAAACGATTTGTTAAGACACCCAAGGTATTTTTTTCCGATGTGGGCACACTCTGTCACCTTGTTGGCTTGAAGGACCCTACACACGCAGCGGCCGGTCCGATGGGCGGTGCTATTTTCGAGACTGCTGTTCTGTCCGAGACGGTTCGAACGCTAACTCACAGGGGAATCCAACCACAAATATATTTCTGGCGGACTGTGGGTGGTTCGGAAATTGATTTTATCGTAAATACGGACCACAGCCTTGTTCCAATTGAAGTAAAACCGTCTGCAACTCCATGTCCTGCGATCGCATCTACGATTCGGATTTTTCAACGTGATCTAGGAGAAACTGTGCTACCTGGGTATGTGGTACATCCAGGTGATATACGATTGTCACTGGGGCAACATGTAACCGCCATACCCTTTGCTGATTTGTAGTGGAAGTGGATTCAGTGTTGGGTCGAGCTGAATTGCGGGGCTACATGTGCAATGCTAACGAACTCCCTGTCAGGAAACGACACGAACATTAGCTGAACTCAACCTTCGGTTCGGTGATCTCGGACTTATAGATTGCGGTGCAGATGTTGCGCACCGTGATGCACGTCTATGATCTCTTTGTATCCTTGCGCAGCGATATTCAAGTATCAATAAGCACTCGTCCCGTCATCGTTTGCGGAATTCCTAACCCCATCAACCGCAAAATCGTGGGAGCAACATCCCCTAACTTGCCCGATTGGATCGATCCCTTAAAGCCATCCCTAATAATCAGGTGTGGCACGAGCGCAGTAGAATGAGTCGTATTCGGGGATCCATCCTGATTCCGCATACAGTCGGCATTCCCGTGGTCCGCAATGATACTGACACTGTATCCTGCCGCACGAGCGGCTTCCACCACGATACGTACAGCTTCATTAACCGCCTCAACTGCCTTGACCGCTGCCTCAAATACGCCTGTATGTCCAACCATATCTGGATTGGCAAAATTGAGACACACAAAATGGAACTCCTCCTTCCTCAATGCTTCGACTGCACGATCTGCCACTTCGGGCGCGCTCATTTCCGGCTGCAGGTCGTAGGTAGGTACCTTCGGAGACGCGACCAGCAAACGCTTCTCCCCTTCGAATAATTCCTCACGCCCTCCACTGAAGAAAAAAGTGACGTGTGGGTATTTTTCCGTTTCCGCCACCCTCAACTGCCGTAATCCGGCACTCGCTACAACCTCCCCCAACGTTTGATTAAGATCCACCTTGTCAAATGCCACCGGCAGCCCAAACTTCTTATCATATGGAGTAAGCGTAGAAAAATATAGCCGCTCAAATGGAACTACCTCGAACTCGGCGCTCGTTGGGCTTTGGGTAAATGCATTGACCAATTGACGCCCACGATCTGCTCTGAAATTGAAGAAAATAACCGCATCGCCATCGGTGATACGTATCGGTTCAACGATGTATGGCTCAATAAATTCATCCGTAATGCCGACCGTATAGCTCGATTTGAAGGCCGCTGCTGCACTCTCACAAACCTCCCCTTCCCCATGTACAAGCATTTGATAAGCCTTTCGCGTGCGCTCCCACCGCCGATCACGATCCATCGCATGGTAGCGACCAATCACTGTAACGATTCGTGCCAAATGTCCTGCGCGCTCTTCAAACTGCTGGACGTAGTGAGCACCACCGTGAGGGTCTGCATCTCTGCCGTCTGTAAATGCATGTATACAGACCTGATCACGGGAAAGGCCCTCACGCTTTGCTAACTCACAAAGGGCAATGAGATGGTTGATGTGACTGTGCACTCCCCCATCAGAAAACAGTCCCATTAGATGTAAGCGCGTATTTCGGGCATGTCGTGCAGCGGTTACGAGCACCTTGTTTTCGAAGATTGATCCGTCTTCAATTGCCAGATCAATTCGTGTAATATCCTGATTCACAATCCTCCCCGCCCCTAAATTCATATGTCCCACCTCGCTATTGCCCATCTGCCCGGGGGGCAAGCCAACCGCCCTGCCCGAAGCCTCCAGAGTACCATGTGGGTACCTCGCAAACAGATCATCCAAAAATGGTTTACGAGCTTGATCTATCGCACTCACAGATGGGTCAACGGCTATACCATAGCCGTCCAGAATAATGAGAATATGTTTCTTCGGCATCTTGATCGTCTCTGCAAATAGGTTAATCAATACGGTAATCTCGAACAATCTTTAACGTCAGCCCAGTTTTGGATAGATACACGTTCATGGAATTACACTTTGGACAGGCGAACTGCACCGTTCCGGTGCGGTCAAGCCTAGAAATGGGCTGATCAAAGTATTGACGCCGGGTTGCACAGTAGTAGTCTCCCTTCCTAGGGTCCAAACCCTTAATTGGCTTGGGGAGCCCTTGAAGAGCTTCGTAGTATTTACATGCACTTTTCACGACACAATCTGAACAATTGGGGCTTCGGGCAGTGCAGGTATACCTTCCGTGAAGGATCAAAAGATGGTGGGCCCGTCCCCAGTCATCCCGGGGAATCACCCGCTTCAGCCCCAACTCCACCTTGAGAGGTGTTTCCGCCTGGTCTACAAGACCAATCCGGTTGGTGACCCGAAATACATGCGTGTCCACGGGTAATGCATCCCGATCCCCAAATGCAACTGAGGAAACGACCTGCGCCGTCTTCCTGCCAACTCCCGGCAACTTCATGAGCGAAGCCTGATCCTCAGGAAGCTTCCCCTTATACTCAGACATAACCTGCGCTGCCATCCCCACCAAATGTTTAGCCTTGTTATTCGGATAGGAGATGGATGCAATGACGCGAGCAACTTCTTCTGGAGTTGCCTCCGCGAGTTCTTTGAATGTAGGCCATACTTTGAACAGGTCCGGCGTGACTAGGTTAACACGCGCATCCATGCACTGTGCAGAGAGAATGACAGCAACAATGAGCTCATACTCACTTGAGAATCTGAGTTCTGTCTCTGGGCGTGAAATTACTTCTGAGAGCGCGTCAATCACAATATGCGCGCGCTTCTTTCTGCCTAAGTGCATAGACCTGTAAAGGGTATGCGGTTAACTCATTCAAGACTCATACTGTTCATCCTCTCAGTTCTGATTTCTGCTGGAGTCAGATTCAATACAAATGCGCAGATTTCGGATTCAGCACGTGTATCCATCTTAACCACCTACCCTGGAGATGTTATCTACACTCTGTGGGGGCATAGCGCACTACGAATCGAGGATCCGATTACAAACATTGATACCTCCTACAACTATGGGACCTTTGATTTTAGGAATCCTTTATCCTTCATTCTTCGCTTTGCCTATGGAAAGCTGGATTATCGACTGTCTTTGCACTACTCTCCCGCCTTGCTTGAGCATTCCTGGCTTTCGCTGGGACGCGGCGTTGTCGAGCAGCGGCTAAATATGACCGCGGAAGAGACTCGCGCCCTTTACGAATATTTATCCACTAATGCACTACCAGAGAACCGTGTCTACCGTTACGATTTTCTCTATGACAATTGTGCAACGCGAATCCTTGATGCTCTGGAAGATGCACTCCAGACCGAAATAGCGGACTCAACCTCTGCGGAAGTCACATTCCGCAATCTGATTCGACCATACCTACGAGAACATGCCGGGTTGGATCTGGCGATTAATCTTGCAATGGGGATTCCTGTAGACCGGGATGCGACCCAACGACAACTGAGTTTCCTGCCAATCGACCTGCAAGTCTTGCTAGAAAATGCGCAAACACGTACTGGGACACCACTGGTTGTGCAAACCGATACACTCTTTGGGAATCCGGTTACTCCTGAACCGCGGCGCACCATGTCTTACCCGACTATCATAGGATGGCTTATCCTCCTGGTGGCACTCTTTCTCTTTGTGCGCGATATTCCTCATCCTCGCAGACGGGTTTTTGACACCCTCCTATTGGGAGTCGTGACTATAATCGGACTCCTGATCACATTTTTCTGGTTCGTCTCCCTTCACGAAATCACCCGTCCAAATCTGCACATTCTGTGGGCTTGGCCTCTGCATATCCTCCCGCTTTTCCTCTCCCGAAAATCCTGGACAACCGTGTACTGGTATGCTGCAACGTGTGCTGCTGCTGTTTTTGTATTCGGAGCACCTTGGTGGGCACAATCTCTTCCGCCTGCAACTATCCCGATGGCACTGGCAGTAGCACTTAGAAGCTTTATCCTTGCCCGAGTACCGCGTACGGGATTTGAACCCGTGTTACCGGCGTGAAAGGCCGGCGTCCTAGACCCCTAGACGAACGCGGCAAATATTTACGAGGGTGACCGAGGGGACTTGAACCCCCGACCTCCAGGGCCACAACCTGGCGCTCTAACCGCCTGAGCTACGGTCACCATTTTGGCGAATCCCAGCTTGAACAAGCCACGGTTATAAAAGATCTCGTCAATGAATGACTGCAACCTTGCCATATGCCACACCTTCACCATTCTTTCCCATGGCAACAATCAAGTACATTCCAGAAGGGACTAGTCTGCCATCCTGATCGCGACCATCCCAAATCCCCCGTCCACCACGTGCCTGCATGCGTCGGACCAGTTCTCCGTGCACTGCCATGACAGATATTTCCGTTTCGGCAACCAGACCTTCAATATAAATTTGAGGTTCTGCGTCTGAAATAATCTCGACTGGGTTTGGGTAAATAAACAAATCCCTTGTACGTTCCGAAGGCTGAATCGCATCACTGAGTAGACTGATGAGCCCCTTATCGGTCCCCAAAAAGACACGACCACTGGATCCTTCGACAGCGATTGTGACCACCATATCAGAAAACAAGGGAGAATTATCAGACCTATAGTGCGCAACCTGCGTGAATCCGTCGCTCTCCGAAAGCAAATAGATACCACCGGGGGTCGCCATCCACAGCCGGTTTGACGGATCAACCGCGATGTCATTGACACTCAATCCATTCAATACATAGGATCCAAATGTGCGATCCGCCCAAACAGGCCATACTGCTTGCAAAGTGGGATCATTTGCGGCAAAAGAGCCACTTCGAAAATATGCAGGACCGCCACTGGTACCAACCCAGACCCGTCCGGCTAAATCTTCCGCGAGTGCGTGAATCTGAGTACCCGGTAGCCCCGTACCATTGGACCCGGGAGTTGCATAATAGGCACATGCATCATCCGTTGCATCTTCGGGCGTATCGTTGGTATCCAGAACGAGTAGCCCCCGGGTAATGTTCAGGTTCCCCCGGTCCAACAAAATAATCCACTTAATTCCGTTCGAATCGATAAAGATATCCCCCAATGCGTTGGTTTGGGGTGCTCCCTCACATCTGGGCGGTAGCAGTCGGGCCCATGTCCCATCCGGTGCACGTACATGTAATGGGTAGGGCGAAGTTGTATTTGTCACCCAAAGCGTTCCATCCTCTTCGCTAGCCATCCCCCCAACGATGATATAATCCTGCGTTCCCGCTGCCGGAAGTAGAGTCGAGTTGATTCGGTCATAAGTCGTAACCACATCTTCTGGGGAGACCTGTGCCAGGCCAGCACCGCGAGAAGCGGCCCATGCTACTCCTAGGCCGTCAACATGTACGCGCCAATAACTCCCCCTGTCACGCAATCCTTCGAAAAATCGCCCCGTGAAATTCGTCCACTCCTGGTTTGAATCCATACGATAAAACCCGGATCTGGGGATACCCAATTGAGCGGCAGCCCAGAGGCTCCCATCTGGACCGATCACCAAATCCCCAAAAGGAGAATCAAATGGTCCCTCGGGATAAAGACCATTACTGACAAGGTCCAAGGAGAGGGTTCCGCTTGCTTTTGTGTAATGATTCAGCCCACTATCAGCATCTCCAAGCCACACATCCCCAGTCGTGTTCGTTGATACTGCACGTAAATCCTCGTACCCGCTTACGAGAGTGGTCTCTGTCCCTCGCGCATCGTAGGCACGCAGTCGAAATCGCGTTACAGCTAGAACTTGGTCATCAAGAATCCCAAAATCCAGGATCGCGCGTGCACTGGACCCAACCCGTTCATAGCTTCCATCCTGCATTCGCTTTCCCAGGCCAAGAGGCGTACCCACATACAGGCGTCCGTGGTGGTACACAATATTCGTGACCTGCGGGACTGGAATGATTGCGTCTTCGGATGTCCAACTGCTTGGATCCTGGAGGCTTCTTCCTGAAAGTGGCGCATAGGCAATGCCTACGTCTGTACCAACCCATACTCCAGTCTCTCCGCTAGGGACAGTGTCCACTTCAATATCATTGACAGCGGTCGCTGCTGGGAGCGAGCCAAATCTGCTATACGTGTCACGGACCTCATCACGGAGCGGATCAAAGACCACCACCCCAAATCCCGTTGCAATCAGAAGGCTGTCTCCCCATACTTCCATTGCATTGATGATCTTGGAAGGAAAGCGTTCACTGCGGTAAATATCAAAATAAGTGGTGACCTCTCCGGATGATATATCCAGGCGATCAAATACACCATCTGCGTATCCGATCCAGACAAGTTGCCGCGCAGAATCCCATACGATCGCCTGCGCATTCACATCATAAAGGCCTTCAGCTGCGGTATACCGCTCTATCTCACCACTACTTAGATCATAGCCGAAAATCCCTCCCGTAGAAGCTACCCAAACCATCTCCTGCCCTGCCGATAGACCCGTCACCTCGCGTGCGCTAGTATGCGCTGTCCATGATCGTGCAGATTGGGCATAAACCGGGAGGGCAAATAGAAACACAAAAAGCCCCACCCAAATGCACTCGAGCGATTTCATGCAGACATTTTCTGGGAAAATTTTCGCAACAGGCCAGCCATCTCTAGAGCAGCAAGCCCTGCTTCTCTTCCCTTATGATTTGGACCAGGCTCTGAGCGCACTCTTGCCTGCTCAAGGTTTTCAGGTGTAATGACTCCAAGAGCTATCGGAACTCCGGTCTTGAGTGCCACCCTCTGTAACCCCCCGATACTCGAATCACTAATTGCTTCAAAGTGATAGGTTTCGCCTCGAATGACCGCTCCCAAGGCAATAATAGCGCTATAGCAGCGACAGTTGATCATCTGCTGAGCCACAAGTGGTAATTCGAATGCCCCAGGGCACCAGACCACATCAATGTCTTTGACCTTGTGTGCAGAGAGCGTCGCAACGCAGCCCTCCAGCAGGTTTCTGGTAATGACTTCATTGAACCGACTTACGACAATTCCAAATCTGGCCCCCTCGGGCTGCTCAAGCAGCCCGGTGAATTCCGTCACCTTCTCCAATTTCTCTGCACTTTGACGCCTTTTCGTCTCTTCCAACCTTGAAGCCATCTTTTATAAATTAAAGAGACTGTATACTTGATCCGATGTTTTCTGGTCCTACCCCCAGATAGATTACTGCACGTAACCGAAATCCTCTCTGCCCTTGGACCAGAGAATGGTACTCGCGAATTATTTGAGGAATTTTGTCCGAGTGCCATGAACTACTGCTGGAAAAAGATTCCAGCAGTACTTTACGCAAGATATGATAGGGTCTGGCCGCCGAATCATCCCACGCTATAATATCTTGTCTACAGCATACAGTTTGACTTCACCGTCATCATCAACCCCCAGGAATAGGGTAGCTGCATGGCGAGGGACGTTCTGAGTTAGTTCACCGCCTCTGGGACGCGTGAACGGATACAGGGCATGAAGCACCCTGCATCCATTTCTTAGAAGATCCCCTTTTATTTTCCTCGGAAAGATGCATGAGTTTTGCAAAACCAGTCCTACTCTCCGAAATGGATGCCTTGAGTGCTCTACGACAACAACAATCCACAACTCGAGGGATCTTGCAAGAGGCTCGCACGATTTATGAAGTCATTACCTAGGATCCTCAACGCTCCCGACAACAGCAATCTGAATGCTATAACATGCAAAGATTACGACGCGCTGGTGCATCTCTCCTTGACTCTACAGTGCTACTGGGTCCGCCTAGTTGGGATCAACATGCATTCTATAAATTAATTACCATCTCGTTGACTCCGGCAAAATCCCATTTGAGGGAACAGTCTAGAGCGCGATCCATCCTCTCAAGAAATCAGACCAAAATGCATCATACGTCTTCCATTTTGAATGACTGCACAGGATCTCCGGAACAATCATCAGTCCGCGGTGGAGAAACTTACGTTCTGGTAAACTCATCGGATGGCACACCTTTGTCGTACAGAGGTTCATGTGACCGGATTCAAGTCCCCTTCTGCCATACCGCTTTTCAATACTGCAGCGTTCCCCGCAGATTCAGTCCTACATTTCCCTTTGCGTGGGCGTGCACTAGTCCATAGATGGCCACGGTAAACCGGTCTCGGGGCTGTAGCTCTCCCCCCAGCCGCATCAATGCAGTCCCGGATTGCCAGGTGGCCCCCAGGACGGATCGGGCCGTGCCCTGTTGCATCGGAATCCCATACCCCACTTCCATCTCCGTCCGGTGAAGATTCCGTTGTGGAACGGCATCCAGCACCGTCTGCTGGTGATGCAGGGTCAGCCCCTGATTCGCCCCCCAGGAGGGACGGACCCGGAGCATCAGCCCTTCCGCCTCGCGCCCAACCTGCACCGATCCCGAGATCCCCCACTGCGTAAACCCGTCTTCCGCATGCAGGACCAACCCTTGAGAACGCACCTCTCCCTTCAGGTGCCACGCCGGAACCGACACCCGGACCCCGCCTCCCAGCTCCATCCCCAGTCCGGTCTCCGCACTCCCGCCATCCCGACGCACATTCGCCTCCACATACGGACGAATCCGATCCCCCAGATCCAGGGCCAGTTCCATCCCCAATCGTGTCTGGTATACCTCTGCTGTCACATCCAGATCCGACATCGTGGCATCCGCATACCAGACATCTCCATGGTAGCTCAGTCGCAGCGCCTGCACCGACACCAGACTCCCCCGCACCCCCAGTGCCCCAAACCCCGAGGTCAGCCGGCCCGACAGGTCCACTCCCTCCGCCCGGCCTCGACCATAGCCGCCACTCACCCAGATGCCGCCTCTTTGGTGCTGATAGGATACATACGGATACACTCCGGTCAGTCCGGATTCCAGCACTCCCGTGTCCTGATGCACGACAAACGATCCATTTCCTTGGCTGTGCGCCACAACCAGCCCCGCCATCCATCTCCCACTCCACCGGTAATCCATTCCAAACAATCCCGTCGCCACCGACCCGCGCAGACGGAGCGCTCCCGCGTCCCGGCCCCGGAACCGCCGATAGGCCCCGCGGCCCCATACCCCAAATCCCCCCGTGCTCCTCGATACATGACACCCCCCAAGCAACTCGCCCAGCGACGGCCGCCAGTTGGACACCGTCTGCCAAAGACGCATCAGATCTGCACGATCCCCCGCCGCACACACCGATGCATCCACTCTGGACTGCACCCGCTCCTGCAGCGCCTCGACCACATGTACTGACGAGGTGCGCACAAACCGAGCCGTATACGCGGCCAGCACATTCCGGGTGACCGAACCCGCCTCGCGAATCGTGGCCACCGCCACTGCATTCGCGATCTGCGCATGTGTTGACTGCTCCAGATGCACCGAAAACGTTTCCCCGCGCCAATCCAGATCATCCCGCAGCAGCGGCACCGCAATCGTGGCGGCGACCGCCCCCGGGAGAAATTCCAACATCCCCGCCACGGCGCGATAGTCCTCGCCCGCCTTCGCCGTCCCATCTCTGGTTCGGTAGGATACCGAGACCGGTTCAGAACTCGGCGCAGATAAATGAACCGTAAACCGGATCACCTCCGCCGATTCCACTCCGTCTTCAACGCGAAGCGTCACCCCGCCATCATCATCCACGATTGTCAGCATCCCCACCGCCCGTTGGATGATCGCATTGCGCGGCTTCGAAAGCGTTACCGTTAACTGCTCCTCCCCCTCTGCAACTGCATCATCGACAATCCCCACCGAAATCACTCCTTTGGTCGCATTCCGACCAAACACCACGAATCCCTGTGACGACACATAGTCCGAAGGTGCTTCTGCCGTCCCATCCGACGTCGCATACTGCACCATCACCACCTTGTCCGAAGGACGATTTAGTTCCACGCGCAGTTGTGCTGCCTTCGCATCCTCTCGGCGCGTGAGGTCATGGATGGACACCGACAGCGGCGCAAGGCCATTGTCGGTGATCGTTACCGCCACCGCGTGCCGCACGCCTGTATAGCCGCCCCCTGAAGCCGTGAGCGTCAGCCCCACCACATCATCCGTGAGATCCTCATCTTCCGCCGCCGTCAGGACGATTCTCTGTTCGGCATTCCAGTTTGTGGACGTAAAGGTCAGCGCCACCGGATTCATCGTCAGGTCGGTGCCCGCATGTCCAGTGACCGTCACCGTTACAGTTCCCGTTGGCTGCGATGAAAGCGCCACCGGCAGGTCCTTTGTACCGCCTTCGGGCACGATGGCGGATGCTGGTGCCGTGATCGCGGCGACATCGTTGTCGGTGATCGTCACCGCGACCAAATGCGTTACCCCCACATAGCCGCCGCCCGAGGCCGTGAGCGTCAGCGCCACTTGGTCATTTGTAAAACCCTCATCTTCCGCCGCCGTCAGGATGACGTTCTGTGCGACATTCCAGTTCGTGGGCGTAAAGATCAGCGCCACCGGATTCAACGTCAGGTCCGTGGTCGCATGTCCGGTGACTGTGACGGTTACCGGTGCTGTTGGCTGCGACGAAAGTACGACCGGCAGGCCTTCTGAACTCCCTTCGGACACTACCACCGACGCCGGCGCCCTTAACGAAGCCAGATCATCGTCCGTGATCGTGAGCACGACAGCTGCGGGATCGGTGACTCCCCGCGTATTGCGGGCGAATCCCCCAATGGTGATCGTCTGGTCTGGCGAGACTACATCGTTGTCCACCGCGGTAATCGTCACCCGATCCGTACTCGTTTGTTCCCCCGCCGCAATCGTGAGCGTGCGATCCCCGTCCAGACGATACACCAACGGCGACGGTGACGGCGAAAAGGAAAGTGATACGGTCGTCTCTTCCTCCGAAATTGCGTCCAATTCGGCCGTGACCTCCGCAACCCCACCGGCCTCCTCAATAGAGGTGCGATCCAGGACCAGATGTACCATCGGATTGTCATCATCCTCAATCGTAAGTAGGACATCTGCAGGGTTGTCGGCATCACCTGAACGGGTACCCGAGACTGTGATCCATTTTTCCGGCGGACCATAAATGTCATTATCCACCGCGGTGATCGTCACGGTACCCGTACTGCTGGTCTGTCCCGCCGGAATCGTCAGGATTTTGTTCTCACTCAGTCGATAGTCCGATGCCGATGCCGATGCCGGGAGTTGGACAGATGCCGAAATGGTTACCGTCGTCGCTGCGCTGGAGGTATGATTCATCGTTGCCGTAACCCTCGTGAATCCTCCGTTTTCACTGATGCGCGGGGCAGATAATTCCAGCGTGACGGTCGACGCAGCGCCACATACCTTGAAAGTGTTTCTGGAAGGCAGAAACGTGAGATAGGGATGGTCAAGGATGGTTGAAGGAAGACATTCAATCGGATTGTTCTGCAACCACACATGAAGTAGCGGAACACCATTCTTATGACCAAAGAAATTTTCCGGCAAAGTTCTCAGTCTGTTATTATCCAAACAAATGTGTTCCAGACTGGAGAGTCCATCGAGGAGACCTTCCGGCACACTGGTCAGGGCGTTGTAATGTAGATATAGTATTCGTAAACTGGAGAGTCCATCGAGGAGACCTTCCGGCACACTGGTCAGGGCGTTTTGATGTAGATATAGTATTCGTAAACTGGAGAGTCTATCAAAAAGCCCCGCTCCCAGACTGTCCAGGGCGTTGCCAGATAGACCTAAATACTCCAGGTTGGAGAGTCCATTGAAGAGATCTTCAGGCAGACTGGTCAGGGCGTTATCATTCAGACGTATATGTCTCAAGCTGTCGAGTCCATCAAAAAGCTCTTCTGGCACACTGGTCAGGGCGTTGTTATACAGCGATAAAGATCTCAAGCTGGAGAGACCATCAAAGAGATCTTTCGGCACACTGGTCAGGGGGTTACGGTGCAAGTCTAACCGTCTCAAGTTGGAGAGATCATCAAAGAGATCTTCAGGTAGACGGGTCAGATCGTTATCAAATAAGTACAGAGATTTCAGGCTGTCGAGTCCGTCAAAAAGCCCGTCGGGCAAACTGGTCAGGTCATTTTCAGATAAGTTCAAACCTACCAGACTGGAGAGTCCATCAAAGAGCTCATCCGGCACACTGTTCAGAGCGTTACCAAATAAGGATAAAACTTCTAGGCTGTCGAGCCCCTCGAAGTCTCCCACACTCAGAGATGTAATTCCCCCTCTACCCGCATTAATGTCCTTGATTCCCGCTAAACTCTCGGTAGGTACGCTCTTACAATCCGACTCGCTTAGATTTAGTTGTTTAAGAATTATTGCTTCAATTTGGCTGGTGCGATCACAAATATCTTTAAACTCCTGGGCCTGAGAATTCAATGAGAAGAGGAGCAGTGGGATGCTCAGAGAAACCCGTGCAATGAGTTGAAAAACGATCTTGCTCATGAGCCCCTCGCGAAATTCCAAGATCTAAAACCGGGAGCAAATCACGAATAGAGCTCCGCGAACCTTACGGTACAGTTTCCAAGTCCATGCGGTTTTTGTCCTTCGGGCGCACAGGCCCACAGCACTCGCCTCGTGAATAATTGTCCACCAACAGGTCACTATGGACAGAAAACGTTTCTTGCAAAGATAGTGACACCTCAAGTATTTTTTCAGTCAATTATATTCTTTATTTGTTATATAACGAGAAGCAATTGTTATAATACTGTTAACCTATGATAGATTGTATCTTTGGGGAGAGTTTTGTAAGATGCTCGACGATGCATCATTTAGTTAAATCACTGATTATTTTGGCACTTTCGTTCTTGACCGCATCATGCCACAATTGGTCAAAGGCCCTCATCTATCCTAATGTTCTTCTGGTGATGACCGATGACCAGGGATGGGGAGATACGAGCTACAACGGGCATCCGCATTTAAAGACACCCCATCTAGATGAAATGGCATCCAACGGGGTTGTGTTTAGTCGTTTCTATGCTGCTTCACCAGTCTGCTCACCTACCCGTGGCAGTGTATTGACTGGCCGTCACCCTCTCCGCTATGGTATCTGCCATGCAAATTGCGGCCATTTGAAAATCGAAGAAGTGACACTTGCAGAGCTGGTTAAGGAAGTAGGGTATACAACAGGGATTTTTGGCAAATGGCATTTAGGGACATTGACTCGAGACACGATTGACTCCAATCGGGGAGGCAGGCTTCAGCATGATGCCCATTATTCGCCACCTTCCCAACATGGCTTTGATACATACTTCGTGACGGAAGCAAAGGTGCCTACCTGGGACCCTATGATTACACCCCCTCGCTCAGCAGGCGATGTATCGCTGTCTCAGCAGGAGGGAAGGCCATTCAATACATTCTATTGGTCCAATCGCGGTGAAATTGAAACCATAAATCTTGATGGGGATGATTCCCGGGTGATTATGGACCGAGTCATCCCTTTCATTCGAGATGCGGTGAAACAAGATCAGCCTTTCTTTGGTGTTGTTTGGTTTCATACACCACATCTTCCTGTCGTTGCAGGGGAAAGTTATAAAGAACCGTACTCCGAGTTGTCCGAAGATCAGCAACATTTTTACGGAGCATTAACAGCCATGGATGAACAGGTGGGGCGGCTAAGAAAAACCTTGCGGGAATTAGACGTATCCGATAATACCGTATTGTTTTTCACCAGTGACAATGGTCCTGAAGGCGAAAATATAGCGGGAAGGACCCAAGGTAGCACGAAAGGGCTCAGAGGGAGAAAACGAAGTCTTTATGAGGGTGGCATCCGTGTCCCCGGTATTATGGAGTGGCCTGGTGAAATCTTACCGGGCACAACCTTGGAGTCCCCTTCTTTTACTTCAGACTATTTTCCCACCATTGCGAGTATCCTCAATATCAACCTGGAGAAATACAACCGTCCTTATGATGGGATGAACTTGCTCCCCCTACTCCACGGAACCATGGAAAAAAGAGAACGAAATTTGGCATTTAGAATCAATCAACAAGCCAGCTTGATCGGTGAAGTCTATAAAATCTACAGCAATGATGGAGGCAACGCATTTGAACTATACAACATTGTCGAAGACCCCTATGAGTCAACCAACATAGCCACCTCCCATCCCGATCAGTTGAATGCAATGGTTACGGAATGGAATCAATGGAAAACATCCCAGGAGGCCAGTGCAAATGAAGCTGATTACTAATCAGGATTAAATCTACTTGCCGCAAGAAACGATCTTGCCGGGAAGGATTATCCCAGCTGAGCTGCGTAGGTGAGCAATAGCCTTTCCTATCCCTCCGTAGGAGCATTTCCATCTTCATCTAACGGAACAATGGTAAATCCCGTAAAGCCATAAATTGCGCTGATGACCGGATTCATGTAGTTAAAAAATGCAAATGGCAGGTAGTACAACGTCGGTACACCAAGTGTAGCGGCCATAAACGCGCCACATGTGTTCCAGGGAATCAAGGCAGATGTAAGCGTACCTGAATCCTCCAAGGCACGCGAAAGGTTCTTTGGATGCAATCCGCGCTTTTCATACTCTGCACGATACATGCGACCTGGAATCACGATGGAGATATACTGGTCACCTGCTACAATATTCATCCCAAAAGCGGTTCCGAGCGTTGCTAAAATGAGAGTACCTGTACTGCGCGCTGCACCAAGAATCTTTTTTGTGATTACCATCAACATCCCCGTCTTCTCCATTGCAGCACCAAACATCATCGCCGAAACAATGAGCCAGATTGTATCCAACATGCTGGACATTCCTCCTCGTGTCAGAAGATCATCCAGGGCTGCATTGCCGGTATTGGCGATAAACTCCCCAAACATGACCATCCAGAACCCCTTAAAGAGAACCAGAACACGTGGCAAATCCGACTCGCCTACAAATGCGATGACCACCTCCTGTTGAAAAATCATTGCCGTGATCCCTCCCAACAATGCTCCAATAAGAAGAGCTGGGAACGCCGGCATCTTCTTATAAATCAACACCAGTACCGCCACCACAGGAATCAAGAGATGTACCCCCAGATTGTAACCGTTCTCCAGGGCACTCAATACTTCATCCAGACCCGTCGAAAGATCCATGGTCGGTCGCCACACAAACCCAATGATTGTGAACAGGATTAAGGCAACCGAAATGCTTGGCACCGTCGTCCAAAGCATGTGCCGGATATGAGTAAACAACTCGGTCCCCACCATTGCAGGGGCTAGATTGGTCGTATCCGATAACGGAGAAAGCTTGTCCCCGAAATATGCACCGGAAATAATTGCTCCCGCTGCAATCCCCAGATGAAGACCAAATGCTGCAGCAATACCTACTAAAGCGATCCCGATCGTGCTGACGGTCGTCCACGAACTCCCTGATACGATGGCCACAATTGCACAGATGATACAACAAGCCGTGTAAAAAATCGTAGGATTCAGGACTTGGAGGCCGTAATACATCATGGTTGGAACCACACCTCCCAAAATCCATGTTCCGATCAAGGACCCCACAACCAAAAGAATAAATATAGCCCCCATAGATAAGGAGACTCCCTTGACCATGGCTTCCTGCATCTGCTTCCAGGTAAACCCAAGCCGCAGACCGATCAGCGCACAGACCATGGCGGACAAAATCAGCGCGATCTGGTTCGGGCCATATGACGCATCCTCTCCAAAAAAATTCACGGACGCGACCAGCAATAGGATCAGTACCCCTACCGGAAGCAGGGACTGCCAGATGCTCGGGTTCGATTGGGCTTCCTGCAAACTAAACCTCAGAACCGGATTTGTGTGACTTTGCGCGTGAACGCGCGACCGATAGATATTCGTCTCTGGTCATTCCCGGCTTGAACGCATTGAAATAGTCGTCCGTCAATTTCTTTGCAATACCCGAGAGTAGAATCAGTGCCAATACGTTTGGAATCGTCACAAATGCTAGGGCCGTGTCCCCAATCGCCCAGATGGTATTCAAGCTAACCACGGCACCAACAAAGTGCATGATTACAAAGATCAACTTGTATGGAAGAATTGAAGATTGCCCAAAGAGATACATAGAGCATCGATCTCCATAGTAACTCCAGGAAATTGCCGTTGAGATTGCAAACAGGAATACACAGAAGATCACGAGATACTTCCCAACATCTCCCAATCCCTGTTCAAATGCGAGTGCTGTCATCGGGGCACCGTTCTCGACAGCCATCCCGTAAAGTTCTGTGTACACGGTGGTGTCTGAGGCGATAGCGACCCCCTCTTGCGTATCAATGATGCCAGTGAAGGGCACGGTTTGAGCCTCATCAATAAAGAACTCCTCTACGGGAACCTCATGCCATGCATACATGACACCATTACTCTCCGAGGGCACCGGGGTACCTTGATCGATCACAATTTCCGCGGGGATATCGTCCGTGGACTGATAGCGCCCTCCAATTTCTTCGACATAGGAGAGATCCCCCTCCCCGATCAATAGTTCGGTATCTGTCTTATCCTTCCAGACCCCAGTGGTGAGCACCACCAGTGCCGTAATCGTACAGATGACAAGCGTATCAATAAACGGCTCCAGTAGCGCAACGGCACCTTCCGAAACAGGTTCTTGCGTCTTGGCGGCAGAGTGTGCAATCGGTGCGGATCCTTGTCCCGCTTCATTTGAGAATAAGCCGCGCCGCACGCCCCATAGAATCGTCTGCAGCAGGATTCCGATCCCAGTACCGGCTACACCTGCAGTGGGATTAAACGCCTCCGTGAAGATACTTGCCAATGCCGGAAAGACACCATTGTAATTGATTGCTAGGATCACCACGCCACCAGCGACATAGAGTAATCCCATCACGGGAGCCAAAATCCCCGTCACCCGGCCAATCCGTGAAATCCCACCAAGAATCACCATTGCAACAACCGCCGAAGTTAGACCTCCAGTCACCCAGGTCGGAATTGCAAACTCCGCATTCATCAGATCCGAAACTGTGTTGGCCTGGATCGCATTCCCCGTCATGAATGCCGTCAGGATCAAGGCACCTGCAACCAGCATCGCAAGTGGCTTGAATGCTTTCCCCAACCCATACTCGATATAGTACATCGGGCCACCGGACACCGTGCCAACAAGTTTAGACCCCTCCTGATCTACGATGCGGTATCGCTGCGCCAGGGTTACCTCGGTATACTTGGTACACATACCTAACAGTGCCGTGACCCACATCCAGAAGACTGCACCTGGGCCTCCCCAGTGAATGGCCAAAGCAACTCCTGCAATATTCCCAATCCCTACCGTCGCCGACAATGCAGTGGTGAGAGCCTGAAAGTGCGAAACATCTCCCGCATCGTCTGGATCATCGTATTTACCCGTTGCGACTTTGATACCATGCCCAAACTGTCGAAACTGAATAAATCCCAACCTGAAGGTCAGAAATACCCCCCCTCCAACCAATATGACAAGCAGCGGATATTGTAGCAGGTTATCGATGAACTGTTGTACGTTTATAAGAATGTCCATGTCAACGGTAGAATTAGGAAATGAGACATAAATATAGTCACTGGTTGCTTCGTCTTTGCTCTGCAATGGAAGCGGCTTGGAGTACAGCCTGGACCATGCTCCCTTCATTGGCCTGATTCTTCCCTGCAATATCAAACGCAGTCCCATGGTCTGGGGAGGTGCGTACGATGGGTAATCCTGCTGTGAAATTCACACCACTTCCAAATGAAAGAATCTTGAATGGCGCCAATCCCTGGTCATGGTACATGGCCAGAACACAATCGTACCCACAATACTGTCCGCTCCCAAAAAATCCGTCCGCCGGGAATGGCCCCAGTGCAATAATACCGCGATTTCCGGCATCCTTGATGGCTTTGATAATCACTTCGTCCTCTTCGCTGCCAAGTACGCCATTTTCTCCGGCATGTGGATTGAGTCCAAGGACGGCGATCTTGGGCTGTGAAATTCCAAAATCTCGCATCAAAGACAATCGTACACGCTTGAGCTTTGCGACAAGCCCATTGATTGTCAGCCTTTCTGGTACCTGTTTCAGGGAAATATGCCCGGTAGCCAAGCTAATGCGCAGCTCTCTGGACACCATCATCATGACCTGATCCTTAACCTTCGTCTTCTTGGCGAGATACTCTGTATGCCCCGGAAAATTATAGCCAGCACGAACAATTGCCAGCTTTGAAATTGGCCCGGTAACCAGTGCACTCACCTTTCTCTGCTTCGCAAGGCGGATCCCCTCATCCACTGCATTCATTGCCATGCTACCAGCTCTAGGAGTCAGTTTCCCCATCTCCACCGACACTTCCTGGCCCTTGCTCGTATCTACAAGCCGGATGCCACGTTTGGGAAGAGAGGCAGTCAGGTTTTCGATGAGAGCGGGCGGCCGCCTGCCCAAAGCCTTCGCATGAACCTGCAAGACCTTCTTTGCGCCAATGACCACCGGCTCTATCCGCTTCATTATCAGCGGGTCATCCAGACACTTCAACACCACTTCTGGACCAATCCCATTGGGGTCGCCCAGCGTGATGGCAATGCGCATGCGCTCTTTAGAGTCCGCGGTCAAGAGTCTAACGCTTCTTCGGGTGTGCGTAATCGCGAATAAATTCGGTCAAAAGCCGAACCCCGAAGCCCGTCCCTCCAGTCGGCCTATATGGCAGTTCGGACTTCAGAAATGATGGACCTGCCATATCAATGTGAACCCACGGATAATCAACAAAATTTTCGAGGAATTTTGCAGCAGTAATGCTCCCCGCTTCGCGGTTACCGATATTTTTGATATCTGCAACATCGCTCTTGAGCGCCTCCGCATAATGGGCATGCATCGGCATTGGATGTAATAGATCTCCACTGCGCTCCGCTGCTTCCATCACCGGCTCCAAGCGTTCGCTTGCCCCCGAATCCTCTCGGGTCATGACGGCAGCAACTTGACTCCCCAGCGCAACGACCTGTGCACCAGTAAGCGTAGCGAGGTCAAACACGATTTCCGGCCGGTACAGCTTTGCATAAGAAAGCGCATCTGCAAGAATCAGCCGTCCTTCTGCATCCGTATTCAGCACCTCGACAGTCATCCCCGAATGCATTCGCAATACATCTCCGGGAACGTAGGCATCCTGTCCTGGTCGGTTATCTGTTGCCGGAATCAGGCCAATCACGTACAATGGAACATCCAAGCGCGCAATGGCCTCCATGGCGCCGATCACGGCAGCGGCGCCTGCCATGTCTGCTTTCATGTGGTCCATGGAATTTTTTGTCGGCTTAAGAGACAGTCCACCCGTATCAAAAACGATTCCTTTGCCGATCAGCACAACCGGCCGGGAGTTCCCCGCTTTACTGGGCTTCCATGTCATTTCAATCATGACGGGTGGCTCAAGACTGCCACGGTTCACCCCCAGTAATCCCCCCATTTTCTCCTTCTCGATATCTGACTTATCCCAGACCGACACTTCATAGCCATATTTACGACCGTAGCGCTCGACAATCTTCCCAAGAAGGGTCGGGGTCTTGTCGTGTGGAGACAGATTAATCAAGTCGCGTGCTGTAATCGTTGCTTCGGCTTCAATTCGTCCACGCTCTGCTCCCCGCCTAGCCGATTTTTCATCACGACCCGCATGCAAGACCAGCCGTTCCGTAATCGTTCGTTCCTCATTAGGCCGTGTCTTGTAACGGTCGTATTCGTATGAGGCGAGCATGTACCCCTCCACCAGAGATTGTCCCGTCGCTTCGGAGTCAAGCTGTGAATCGGGCAGACACAAAGCAACAGTGGTCGCTTTGGTCTTCATTGCCATGTGTGCGCCCGCCGCGGCTGCCCTGCGAAGCGCTTCGCGATCAATATTTTCCGGATATCCCAACCCAACGACCGCAACTCTGCGGGCACGACCAGAGGCGGGATAGCATAAAAGGGTTTCTTTGAGATCACCCTCAAAATCAATCAGCGCAGCGTTGAGTGCCTCCCCAACTGGTCCGCCGATCTGTGCTGCACGGGCTCGCGCAAGCGAGCGTCCAACCGGAATAATGAGCAGGTCTACATCCAAATCCTGGAGGCTAAGTGTGGTGACAGAAACTTTCATTGTTTTGGACTGGATAATGCTTTTAGATAGGCTTGATCTTCTTCTGCCAAGACCACAACATCTTCTTCAAATAAACCAGAAACACCTTCGAGAACGACCTTGACCGCCTCCCTGATTGGGCGTCTGATGAATGCTCCCGCTGCGTTCTGATGCCCTCCACCACCATGGATTTGTGCCCAAGTATCCATTCGATGACTGCCTTTGGATCGGAAACTCACCTTTACACCTCGTTTCGTTTCCGTGAAAATGAGCGTAATACGGACCCCTGCAATAGACATCACCATGTCCGAAAACCCATGAATCTCATCATACCCTACCCCAGCCGTCTCAAGCATGTGTCTGGTGATTGTGATATACGCTAGTTCTCCGTCATATAAAAAAGTTAACCCCTGAAATACCATCGAAACCAGACGAGGCCAGGCGGGGCTGTGGTTCTCGTAGACCCCGGCATAGACCTCTAAAGGCGAATAACTTCCACGCTCAAGCAGATCTGCTGCCATTCTGTGCACCTTCGGAGTTACCGAAGAAAACCGGAACGAGCCCGTGTCTGTCATGAGTGCGGTATAAAGCGCCGTAGCCATGTCTGAATCAATCAAATCCCGATCATAGGTACAGATCAAATCGTAAATCAACTCCCCAGTCGCGGCTGCACCCTCATCGCGTATCATCCAGGTAAACCAAGACTCCGGTTCTGTGTGATGATCCACCAGTAATACGGGCCCTTTGTAGAGATCCAGGGCCCGGTCTACAGTTTTTCCTAACCGGTCTCTTGAATTTGTATCTACTACAATAAAGAGATCTGCCTGGGCAACTGCATTTAAGTTTTCCAAGGTATTCCCGGTTCGTATCACTTCCGAACCTGGCATCCACTCTAGACTAGGCGGAACGGGGTCAGAATTAAACAGCACTACCTCTTTACCCAGATGCTCCAGAAACCTGCCAAGCGCAACCTGTGAGCCGATTGCATCCCCGTCAGGACGCTGGTGAGTTGTAATTACAAAACGATGATGGCCAAGTAGTACCTCTAAAATGTCTTTTAACATGGCATCAACAGATGTCGCAGTCAGAACCAGAAGTTTCGTTCGTACCCTCCGTTAACGGCAACCTCCGCCAGCAGAGTGCGACGTACCGGCGACCACCCACAGGACTTTGTTATAAAGCCTCGGTGATCTTCAGGTAAAAAATCTTAATCTGGCCTCTTAAACAGAAATTCTTGCGACTTGTTCGATGAATCCGGTGTTGCTAAATGGAAAGCCATGCTTCCGTCTGGCGGGGAAGTACCGATTCTGGAGAGATTGACTCTGAAAGTAAGGCCCGACTGATCCGCTCCATACGCGCCCCCTGTGAACCCTTGACCAGAATCACATCTCCCGATTCCGGTTGATAGACCCTTCCGCGAGTCAATTCGCGTTCGAACTCCTTTGAATCAGAAAGGCAATGCATTCGCCGCTTCAGCGCTGCAGGCAATTCCTCTGCCGCCGTCTGCATACGAGGACCGCATCCATAAATTAGATCTGCATCCTGGATCGCCTTTAGCAAAACCACCTTGTGCGCCTCACGCTCCATTGTGCCGAGCTCCAGCATGTCACCGAGGAAGGCAATACGTCTTTGAGCAGTCTGCTGACGCAACACATCCAGCGCAACCTTTACAGCGTCTGGACTGGCATTATAGGAGTCGTCAATTAAAGTAGAGCCATTTTTCCCAGGAAGAGGATTAAGGCGTCCTTTTTCAGGTTTCAGTCTGCACAGAGCTTCATTAATTGCTTTTGGGGGTAGTCCGACCGCGGTTCCAGCTGCAAATGCAGCCAGTAGGATGTAAATGACATGTTCACCCAATAAGGGAACTTCAGCAGTAATTTCACTGGGCGTTATATCCGCATCGGCAGCCATCCCGTACAGCAGATGTCTACCTTTGCATTCAGCGGTCATTGCCCGCGTACGTGGATCATCCGCATTCAGGCAGGCAATCCCGGTGGCATCAAGTGCCCGAACCAATTCGCCCTTTTCCTGCTGAACCCCCTCAATTGAACCCAGCATCTCCAGATGGACACCCCGCACATTCGTCACAATAGAAATATCCGGCTTGAAGTACTGGCAAATCTCTTTCAGATCTCCCCTCTTTGCCGCCCCCATTTCAAGGACCAGGTACGTATTGGTCTCAAGGTCACTGTTCGCCAAGGTGAGGGATAACCCCAGTACCGTATTGAGATTGCCGACCGAAGAGACCACGGGGCCTGCGGCCTGTAACACCTGCGTCACAGCCTTTCGCGTAGTGGTCTTCCCCATTGAGCCGGTGATCGCAATTACTCGCGCATTTGCACGCTTGACTTTGTTGTGTGCAACTTCCGCGATATGTGAGCTCGTGTCCGGGACGATGCTCAGCCTATTCTCATTTACTCCTTCAATCGCCCGCTCTACGATCGCCTTTGAGGCACCTCTTCTGAGCGCCTCTTGCACAAAATCATGCCCATCATAGCGTTCTCCCTTGATTGCGATATATGTATCCCCCTCTCTTAACGTCCGGGTATCAATCGAAAACGGCATTACCGACTGCGAATCAATTGTGAGCGTCGGTGATGGGAGACAAATGCATCCTGGATCAGGGCATCCACAAGGTCAGAAAATGACATCCCGGAATAATCCCAGAGCATTGGATACATACTGACCGACGTAAACCCTGGGATGGTATTGACTTCATTGACCAGTACCCGATTATCTTTTTCAAGAAAAAAATCTACCCTGGCCATCCCGAAACAATCAAGAACCCGGCAGGTCCGCCGGGCTAAATCCTGTATGCGCGTCATGACTACCTCCGGTATTGATGCTGGAATGATGATCTCGGTTGCGGATTCATCTTCATACTTTGCCTGATACGAGTAAAAGGAATGCGTTGTAGTTATCTCGCCGCAGACAGATACGTGAACTGGATTTCGGCCCAATACAGCACATTCAATCTCACGCCCTGTAATCGCTTCTTCCACCAATACCTTTTCATCATACTTGAACGCCTCCTCAATCGCCGCTTGGTATTCCATCAAAGACTCTACGCGGGAAATCCCGATGGAGGATCCCGTGTTTGCTGGCTTAACGAAGAGTGTTTTACCGAGCACTCTGGCCAGATAGTCATAACTGGGAAGATTGGTCTCTCCGTTATGGAGAACCCTGAAGTCTGGTACGGCGATCCCCGCTTCCCGTAATAGGCGCTTGGAAACATCCTTATCCATGCAAACGGATGAGCCAAGAACCCCCGCTCCCACATAGGGAATCTTGTACATCTGAAACAGCCCCTGAATGGCCCCATCTTCTCCGTTTGTCCCATGCAGAACAGGAAATACTACATCCACATGAACCGCATCCTGTGGGCTTTCGATCGGAGCCAATCCCCCATCCGGTTTCAAGAAGACCGACTCCCCAGGAGCCTGGAAATCAATCTGTGAGGATGGCGTACCGGAAACGGTTGCCACGCGAACCCATGTACCATCGCGATCTATACGGACCAGCGTGACTACGTAGCGCGTTCGATCTATGGCATGAAAGACATTACGTGCCGATACCAGAGAAACTTCATGTTCAGCCGACTGACCTCCGTAAACAAGAACGAGGTGCGGCACGGAAGGAATGTGTTGCAGTGTCACGGTTGATGCTCTACCAGTTGCCCTTTATTATAAATTGCCCAGGCGCGCCCGGTCATGGGCGAGCCTACGAATGGGGTATTCCGACTCTTGGAGTGAATGTGCCTGGACTCAAATACCCAGTTGGTTGTCGCATCAAAGATCGTCAAATTCGCTTTTGCTCCCGCTTCAATTGCCGGGACATTAAGCCCCAGAATCTCACGCGGGGTGACACAAAGCCGGTTTACAGCCTCGGCAACGCTCAAGCGCTTGGTAGCGATCAGGTGCTGCCCAGTGAGTCCCCAGGCTGTTTCTAGTCCAATGATCCCGAATGGGGACGATACAAAGTCCGTTTCCTTTTCGAAAGCAGCATGCGGCGCATGGTCCGTACAAATCGCATCCAAGGTTCCGTCACAAAGCCCGGCTCGAATTGCTTCTACATCCTCGGCCGTCCTGAGGGGTGGATGCATTTTGGTCTGTACATCAAAACCAGACTCCTCAACCATTTCATCGGTCAATGAAAAATGATGTGTACATGCCTCTGCCGTTACATGGATTCCTCGTGCTTTCGCTTCACGGATCATTGCCGTTGAACGTGCAGTCGATACATGTGCTACATGTAAATGTCCCTGTGTCAACTCCGCCAACATGAGATCCCGCCCTAGCATTGACTCTTCTGAAAATGTTGGGATCGGTGTCAGCCCTAGATTGGTAGATATGATCCCTTCATTCATCTGTCCCTTGGGCCCCAGAGACAGATCTTCCATATGATTAATGATCGGTTTACCGACAACTCTGGTATATTCAAGCGCTCGGCGCATGAGGCTTCCATTCTGAACCGGCGATCCGTCATCGCTGAATGCCACCGCTCCGGTGGCAGCCAGTTCAGCCATCTCAGATAAATCCTTCCCCTGCCGCCCCCGGGATACACAGGCAATAGGATGTACATCCACAGGCAACTCTTCCGCTCGCTTAATCAATGAATGAACGGCTTCCCTGTTGTCTATTGGCGGATTCGTGTTCGGCATACACGCAACTGCCGTAAAGCCTCCGAAGGCGGCAGCCCGGCAGCCTGTTGTGATGGTCTCTTTATGCTCTTCGCCGGGATCGCGTAAATGGACATGCATGTCCATCCATCCAGGGGAAATCATCCGTCCTTTCGCATCCAGAACCCGCTCATCAGAGACCGTAAGGTTCGAGCCGATTTCCACAATCAGGCCGTCGCGAATACGTATGTCTGCACGCCGGCTCTTCCCCGTCGAGGGATTTAGGATTACTCCATTCTGAATGCAAAGATCTGATGTCATTTACTACCTAGTCTCGTGAGACATTCCATCTGATAGAACTGGAAGGATACTCTGCCGTTGGTAGCGCCATTTAGGGATTTCTTGCTTCTGCAAAACAATCGGGAGTTGGCACATCTACTTCAAACACAACCTATACACATCAGAACAATCCACGGATCTCGTTTAGTACCCGTAACCTCATCCAAATACTGATCCACTCCAATCCCACCCCGCAAACGCGTATATAATCTTGTGGAAGAACAACAACCTGACTTTTTATTACAACCCCAAACGGGCATGGTCTCATTGAAGATAAAGGAAGCAGTACATCGTATTCTGCTCCGGCTACGTGTGCCGGTATATCTCCAGTCCATTAAAATGTTTATATCGAATATGGACATGATGAATCATGATTCGCGTGTGTGTTCTGTAAATTAGGGTGTAGTCCGGGAATCACGAACCCTCTTCCTCCCTCGTGATAATTGGGCTGCCAGGATTTACATACGCGGTTTTCGGAGCTTAAAATTTGATCTATACATGGTACAGAAATCTAAAGCAAAACACGAAATCAATATTCTTGTCGTTGAGGACGAGGAAGATATCGCGGAAGTCATCGCTCACTTTCTTGGAGACGTTGGCTACAACGTGGATATCGCCTATGATGGACAGCAGGCTCTTAATAAGGCTCACCCGTGGACAGACTTGATTCTCCTTGACGTTATGCTCCCAAAGATTGATGGATTCGAGGTATGCCAGCAACTCCGATCAAAAGTCGAGACAGAAAAAATCCCCATCATCTTCCTCACCGCAAAAGATGAAGATGAAGATCAGGTCCGTGGGCTTATGCTGGGTGGGGACGATTACTTGACAAAACCGGTCTCGATGGAAGTGCTTCTTGCGCGGATACGAGCTGGTCTACGGCGAGCTCAGATCGGAGAAGTTGAAACAATTACAACCATGGGACTCACAATTTATGTCAATGAGTACCGGGCTGAGTTTCAAGGAATTGATCTTGGCCTTACGTTGACAGAGCTTGAGTTACTTAGTTTCCTGATCCGGCATCCTCGACAGGCCCACCGCCGAAAAGAATTATTGGATATAATCTGGCCAGATTCCAAGATGGTAACACAACGTACCGTAGACACGCACATGAAAAATTTGCGGGAGAAGTTGGGAAGCTTTGCTAAGTATATTGAAACGGTTCGGGGGGTCGGGTATCGCTTCAATGATGCGATATCCTATGAAGGAGAAGTGAATAAACCTGACCAAACAAAAGGGCCGAATGGTCTGGCCATCTCGCACTCGTAGATGGGGATTCCCAGCCCGGGCTCCCACGCGAACATGGATGTTTCTCACGTTTGCACTTTTTGTGGGGCTCGCTGCTGGCGGTTTCACCTTTTATTTGGCCCTGAATTTAAGTGAACGCATTCGCAGGGCTGCCCATGAGAGCCACCTCGTTAATACGGAGCACCTTGCTTCGCTCATCCTATCCACGGAGGATTTAACCTCTAAAATACCCCATGAATGGGTTGAGAGCCTGGGCCCCGCAGCTGCCACGGTTCTGCAACTCGACGATCTATACATATTTATTGGACATAATGATTCTCTGTACTGGAAAAATGCTCCCTTAGAGGACACTGTCATCCTTGAGATCCTCTCTCGCACCTACGTTGAAGAGCCTTTTTTTGATGTAACTACTATCGGAAATGATCAAAGAATCAAGATCGGAGCGATTCGGCGGGACGAGGTTGTGATTGGGCTGGTACGACCTGTGAGTGCTCTGTATGCTTTGGCGGCAGACATACGAAACCGCATGATTGCAGGAATTGGACTCGCATTATTTATGGCCATGATCGGTGCCTGGATTGCCTCCAATCAGGTTACAAAACCGTTGCGAACGATTGTGAGGACGGCCCGGCGAATCGTTGAGGGTGATTACGGTACCCCAATCAAAATCTCCTCCAGAGCCGCAGAATTCCAGGATCTGGGATATAGCCTCGAGTATATGTCAAGGATCTATACGAAGAAGATCAATGAATTGGAAGACGTTACAAAGCTGCAGCGTGAGTTTATCAGCAATATGTCTCATGAAGTCCGCAACCCCATCTTTGCAATTGGTGGCTTCCTCGAAGCTCTGGGATCTCCAAAACTCTCGGAAAAACATCGTCAGAGATATTCTGCGAAAGGGTTGCAAAATTTAAAGCGCCTCAATCATCTGTTCGGCTCCCTCATAGACATTGCGAGACTTGAGAATCGTGATCAGCCGCTGAACATATCGAGATGCAACTTGGCCACATTCACACTTGATGCAAAAGAGATACTGGGCTATCAGGCTCAGAAAAAGGATTTGCGGCTGGAACTTGATGAGCAACATACCTGGGTCCAGGCGGATGAAGATCAGATTCGACAGGTATTTCTGAATTTGATTCACAATGCGATCCGATACAGCACTTCTGGAACGGTTCGCTGCCGCTTTCGCAAACGTCTTGATAAGGTACGCGTGGAAGTAATTGATGATGGCCAGGGAATACCAGAGAATCACTTGAATTTGATCTTTGAGCGCTTTCATCGGGTTGACCACTCGCGTGCCCGACGAGATGGCGGAGTTGGACTGGGACTAGCCATCGTGAAACAAATTCTGCAGAAACATGGGGAGTCAATCCATGTGGAGAGCATAGTTGGGCGAGGATCACGCTTCTGGTTTGAGTTGCCTCTGTCACCTGAGGAGCCCGAACCCTGAGGAACTACTGGTAAATAAAGAAGTAGGATTGGGTCGGAACGCACTCGCACACTTTACCATCCTGAACGCAGGCGTTGCCGCGAGTGGACCTCCCGTTGCTGTATGAGAGGTTTTTTGTTATCTTGGGTTGTTGTCACGTTTCGAAGGAGGCGAAATACGCAAAATCCCACGAGGACAAAAAGGTCGATCCGTGCACCTAATGGGCGACATGCTTCCCATTATCAAGTTTTTCATGCAAAGAAATGGCTGACCCTCCATCTGATCATACTGTTTCTGGTATCGGCTCGGCCGAGTTGGACGCGCGTACGGAAACCAACGGCCATTCTTCCGTCATTCAGCAGGACACCCCACTCACCGATATTGATGAGAGCTGTTATGGAGAAGGCTTTGATGTGGAGTTGGTCCAGCCTTCTGACTTCGACAAAGAAACCCTCCTACATGTACTGCGCACCATGTATACGGCGCGGCTACTTGATGGAAAGATGCTTACCCTGCTCAAACAGGGGAAAGGCTTCTTCCATATAGGCTGCAGCGGCCACGAAGCCACACAGGCCGCTATTGGACTCCTCAGTAAGCCCGGCCATGACTGGTTCTGCCCTTACTATCGTGATCTTGCACTTGCACTCACCCTTGGACAGACCATTGAAGAAACCTTTCTCGATCACTTGGCCAAAGCAGATAGCGTGAACTCAGGAGGGCGTCAAATGCCTGCGCATTATGGTGCGCGGGACAAGAATATTTTCAGTGTTTGTTCTTCTGTTGGTTCTCAGTACCTACCGGCGCTGGGACTTGCAATGGCTTCGATGAAGCGGGGCACGGATGCATTCACGTTATGTTCTGCCGGAGATGGCGCAACCTCTCAAGGAGCTTTCCACGAAGCTCTGAACTGGGCAGCCCGTAATCAAGCTCCCGTTCTATTTTTAATACAGGACAACAAGTACGCGATTAGTGTTCCGGTCACTGAACAGACCGCAGGAGGAACCCCCTTTAAACTTGCGGGAGGGTACGAGGGCTTGGCGAGATACCGCGTGGATGGAACGGACTTCTTCAAGATCTACTCTGTTGCCAAAGCAGCAATCGCTCATTTGCGGGCAGGAAAGGGACCTGTCTGTTTAGTCGCTGATGTCGTCCGGCTTTTGCCTCACTCTTCTTCAGATAATCATCTCAAGTATCGTACCGAAGAGGAATTGATTGAAGACCAGACGACTGATCCGATTACCCGACTCGAACATGCCCTGATCGAATCGGACATTTTGACTACCGCGCAGGCAGAAGCTCTTCAGGAAGAGATCAAAACCGAGATCGACGAGGTGGCCCGCTCTGCAGAACAACGAATAGATCCAGATCCTGAAAACGCGATCACCCATGTTTTCTTTGAGGGAGGTCTGAACCTTACCTACGGCATTGATGAGCCGGTGGGCGAGCCTGTAGTCATGGTAGATGCCATCAACCATGCCCTCCATGAAGAGATGGCACGTGATGAATCCATTCTTGTCTACGGAGAAGATGTTGCAGGAAAGAAAGGTGGTGTATTCACAGCCACTCGGGGATTGACGGAAGAGTTCGGTGCCGAACGCTGCTTCAACTCCCCTTTAGCCGAAGCATCGATCATTGGAACTGCGGTTGGCCTCAGCTCTGCCGGTTTTAAGCCCGTTGTTGAGATCCAGTTCGCGGACTATATCTGGCCAGCAATGCAACATCTACGCAATCAAGTAGCTACATTGCGTTACCGATCCAATAATGCATGGTCCTGCCCCATGGTTATCCGAGTACCGTGTGGTGGCTACATCCACGGAGGTCTTTGTCACTCTCAGAATATTGAGAGCATCTTCGGCCACATGCCAGGAATCCGCGTCGTGATGCCTTCTTCGGCTGCAGATGCGAAAGGGCTACTGAAGACGGCAATCCGTAGTAAGGACCCCGTTTTATTTCTTGAGCACAAAGCCCTCTACCGGGCAGCGAGTGCCAGAGGTCCTGAACCGGGTGAAGACTATCTGATCCCATTCGGAAAGGCACGTACCGTCCGTGAGGGGACGGATCTGACGATCATCACCTATGGATTCCTTGTCCACAAGTGTCTCGCGGTTGCCAGACAACTCTCTAGAGAAAACCAGTTGTCCGTTGAGGTAATTGATCTGCGTACTTTGATGCCACTGGATTCTGAAGCGGTACTCGCTTCCGTCCAGAAGACGCATCGCCTGCTGATCGTGCACGAAGACCATGAATTTCTTGGCTATGGCGCAGAGGTTTCCGCTCAGATATCAGACGCAGGATTTTCCCACCTGGATGCACCAGTACGACGCATAGGAGCAAAATTCTCCTACATCCCTTATGCCGACCCACTGGAACGCGATGTTCTCCCCCAAAGCGAGGACATCCTCTCTGCAGCCCGTTCGCTGGCTACCTGGTAGACCTACTTCAGAGAATAATCAACGCATCTTCTCTCGATGAGAGGGGGTACGTGTTCTTCTTGATGTTCTTGTCCGAACGAGATTCCACAAAGTGCTCCCAGGTACTCACTGGATAATCTGAACAAACCTGCGCTTGCCTACCTTGATCAGAAAGGGAGCTCGTTCGGCTATATCCAGCACTAGGCGACTGTCCGTTATCTTTTGTCCATCAATACTGACTGCTCCCTGCTCAACCAACCTGCGTGCTACACCATTTGAAGGAGTCAAACCGGCCATTGTAAGTAGGTTCAGGAGTCCTACTGGGCCATCAATCTCCGGCTGGAACGATGGTACGTCGTCGGGGACCTGTTTACGTATGACAGTACGTTCGAAATGGTCTCGTGCCTTTGCTGCGTTTTCGGCTCCATGATAAAGTCGGGTAATGGAGAATGCAAGCCGATGCTTTGCATCCCGCGGATTTGTGGCACACAGTTTTTTTAATGCCGGTAAATCTGCCGTCTCCTCATCACTCGCAAGCTCGAAATAGCGATAGGTCAACGTGTCTGGGATGGAGAGGACTTTGCCATACATGGTTTCCGGCGATTCGGTGAGTCCTATGTAGTTGTCCAGCGACTTCGACATTTTCTCTGCCCCGTCCAGTCCCTCCAGGATTGGAAGTGTAATACAGACCTGAGGCTCTTGCCCCACACTCTTTTGCACGGCCCTCCCCATTAGCAGGTTGAACTTCTGGTCGGTTCCACCCAGCTCAACATCTGCCTCTATCTCCACCGAATCCTGGGCCTGAGCAAGTGGATAGAGGAATTCATGTAACCCAATCGCATCTCCTTTTGCATAGCGTCCTGAAAAATCATCGCGCTCTAACATGCGAGCGACCGTAGATTTTCCCGCCAACCGGACTACATCCTCAAAAGACAGCTTTCCGAGCCACTCAGAATTATACACGATGCGAATGCGATCAGAGTGCAGAATCTGCAAAGCCTGCTGAAAGTAGGTTTCCCCATTGCGGCGGGTTTCTTCAAGTGAGAGTGCCGGTCGCATTTTTGAGCGACCACTCGCATCTCCAATCATTCCGGTAAAATCCCCAACAATCAGGACAATCTCGTGCCCGAAGTCCTGGAATTGCCGAAGCTTCCGTAACACAACTGCATGTCCAAGATGCAGGTCCGGTCGACTGGGGTCACATCCTAACTTCACGGTGAGTGGCTTCCCCGTTTCCTCTGCACGGAGCAGTTTTGTGCGAAGCTCTTCTTCCGGTATGATCTCCTGAACGCCACGCTTTAAGTGCAGGATCTGCTCCGCTACTGGTGGAAAATGCATGTCAGTATTGCTTCAGAGTTCGTTCCAGTTGTCGCTTCGTGTCCCGCTCCGCCATGTCAGCCCGTTTGTCAAAGAGTTTTTTCCCCCGGGCAACGCCAATTTCCACCTTGATCTTGCCATGATTCAGGTAAAATCTGAGCGGGATTAATGTGTTGCCCTTTTGTTCAACTGCTTTTTGTAAACGTACGATTTCTTTGCGATGCAACAGAAGTTTTCGGGGGCGAAGGGGATCATGATTATTCAGGTTCCCATGCTTATAGTGTGAGATGTGTGCATCAACCAGGAATATCTCCTGCTGCTCAATTTTGCACCATGCTTCTGCCAAGCTCACGCGCCCGTCGCGAATTGATTTCACCTCGGTTCCAACCAGTACCATTCCAGCCTCAATGGTATCCAGAATATGATACTGTCGCCGGGCCCGGCGATTACTTGCCAGGGTTGTCTTTGATTTTTCCATTTCTCACGACCTCTCTCCTCCACTCTGCCCCATGTCCTGCCCCCACCACGGCAACTGCTGTGCATGCTCTGATGCAAATATTGGCAGTGGTACAAGATCTTCCGTCATCCCATAATAATACATGTACTCCCGGATTGCAGTGAGTCCGGCAATGGTAACATCATCCAGGCGCAGCCGAAGGCTTTCACCGAAAAATTTGTCTTCCGGCGAGTCTGACCTGGCTCCCCACTCTTGCGCAACGATTTCAGCCTCCCTTGTGAGTTCAATCAGCGATTGCGTCATTAGATCGTTCCCCGCCCCTTTCAAACAAGCGTAAACGCCCCACACCATCGGGTATTGAGCAAGCTCATACCATTCCTGCCCAAGATCCAGTATATCTGGATCATCGACCCGGGGCAGTGGAGTTGATTCCGGGAGCAATTCAATATCGGCTCGTCCATCAAAGACAACCTGAACCTGCCGCCCATAATGCTCTTTAAGAATTACTCTTGCCATGAATTCTTCAAGCTTCTGACCAGGAGAGGACTTCAGTACGTTAGCGCGTTGGATGCCTTGATGAACGCGCAGCCGTGCAAACGGATACCCCCATGAGGATACTGCCCCACCAGGTATGATATCAAATTCCTCTACCGCCGCGAATACAGTGGTCACCGGCAACAGTGCTATATCAACCTGTTGCTGACGCAATAAATCCGCACAATATGAGGCGGAATGCTTCTCCGTCTCCCTGCACAGTGACTGAGCAGCAGCTTCGAGGCATTTCGTCGATGGAAAATCCCAGAACGCCAATTGCATCGGCAATTCTAGGAATCTCGCACGCGTTCCTTGATACGGGAGGCTTTACCGCGCAGGTCACGGAGGTAGTAGAGCTTTGCTCGACGTACTCTCCCGAAGCGTTTGACTTCCACACGTGCGATTCTTGGGGAGTGGAACGGAAAAACTCGCTCAACCCCAACACCACTGGAAATCTTTCTGACCATAAAGGTCTTATTGGCGCCTGCACCACGGATCGCAATGACCGTACCTTGAAAAATCTGTATGCGTTCTTTCCCTCCTTCGGTCACCCGCAGATGTACGGCTACCGTATCTCCAGCTTCAAAATCCGGCAACGAATCTTCACGTAACTGTGTGGTTTCTATGATTTTCAGCAGATCTTTAGACATGATTCTTAGAGCTAACGTCAGGTTTGAACCTGTGCGGCGTGCTGTTGCCAGAGATCCGGGCGCCGCTCCCGGGTACGCTGTTGCCGAATTTGATCACGCCATTCGACAATTTTGTTATGATTTCCACTACGAAGTACCTCCGGGACCTGAAGCCCACGGAAAGAAGCAGGGCGCGTGTACTCTGGGGCACCAAGAAGTCCATCCTGGAATGAATCTTCCAGAGCGGATTGTGCATCTCCAAGCACCCCAGGAATTAGCCGTAGTACCGCATCCATGACCAGAAGTGCGGGAAGTTCTCCACCACTGAGTACATAATCTCCCACCGATATCTCTCGAGTCACCAGCGTTTCTCGCACCCGGTGATCCACCCCTTTGTAATGCCCCGCAAGTAGAACGAGATGATTCTTGAGCGAGAGTGTGTTCGCCAAAGACTGGGTAAAAGGCTCACCATCCGGGCTTAAATAAATCACCTCATCTGGACGATGATTCAGCGCCTCAATGCAGTTAAAGATCGGTTCTGGCTTCAGTACCATCCCGACACCCCCACCGTAAGGATAGTCGTCAATTTGCTGATGCTGCCCTTCGGCATACGTTCGCAGATCATGCACACGTAATACGACATCCTTCTTTGCCCGGCGCATCACAGTCAGATCAAGTGCTTTCTTGAGCTGATTCGGCAATGCTGTTACAATGTCGATTCGCATGGTTTCTCTAGTCTAAGAGCCCCTCCACAGTTCGGATCACCACACGCCTCCGGTCGACATCCGTTGACACGATGAATGCAGGGACTGCAGGAATCAACGCTTCCTTCTTTCCTGGACGCTCAATGAGATACAGGGAATGACTTTGCGTATCCCATATATCTTTCAGGGTGCCAACTGACTCCCCCTCATCGGTCACAACTTCAACCCCAATCAGGTCGTGCAGAAAGAATTCCCCCGGCTGCAAAGGCGGCAGATCATTTAGGTCCGCAAAGACTAGTGGCTTCCCTAAGCCTTCTGCGTCGGTCACTGTATGTATTCCCGTAAATTGCATCAGTACTGTCGTACCACGTCTGGAGTTCTGTAGTCGGGTACTCTCTACGTTGTAAGGTTGTGCGGTCTGTGGTGTATCTCCTAGCCAAATCCTCTTTAAGTTTCGTAACCGGTTTGGGTCATCACTCTCGGGGACCACTTTACATTCACCTTTTAATCCGTGCGTTCGAACAATTCGTCCAACCAGCAGGAGGTTGTCTGGCGAAAGAGTCCCATCAAACATTTACGATTTCTTTCAGGCCGATTCTTCAGACGATTCGTCTTCTTTTTCAGCAGCTACCTCTTTTTCAGCAGCTACCTCTTTTTCAGCAGCTACCTCTTTTTCAGCAACTGCTTCTTTTTCAGCCGCTGCTTCTTCCTCGCGAGCTTTCGCCTCTGCGGCGGCAACTGCGGCTTTTTTCCGTTTTTCAAGTAGTTCCGCCTCGACCTTTGCAGCCGCTTTTTCTTCGGCGTCCAGTGCCTGCTGACGAAGCTCAGATGCAGTTACCTTGGCGGAGGCCTTAAGCTTATCCTGACGATACTGTTGATGTGCCTCTACAGCCTCAGCAATCGCATCCGGTTCGCCACCCTTGTACTCCAGATGTAACCCCAGAAGGACTCCCTGTTGACTGAGCAGGCTTCGCACAGTATCGGTCGGCTGAGCACCTACCTTAAGCCAATGTTTTATACGGTCGTCCTTAAGTTCGACACGTGCTGGCTCTTCCAGCGGATAATACCGCCCAAGGTCTTCGATGAATCTACCATCCCGCGGTGCGCGCGAGTCTGCGGCAACTACGGCCCAGATCGGCTTCTTTTTTCGCCCCATACGGCGTAATCTAATTTTTACTGCCACCTTTTTATTTACGTTTTATTGAATATTATCGCGCTGCTTGCAGCAACGCGGACAAGTCCACCGATCTCCCCCTACTTGCTTTTGTCTGCATCCGTTTCATGAGCTTGCGCATTTGTCTAAATTGGCGCAAAAGCTGATTCAGATCTCTGACTTCCAAGCCGCTTCCGGCCGCAATGCGGCGCCTACGACTACTATCAATTCCATCGGGATGCCTGCGCTCCCATGGTGTCATACTTAAAATCAATGCCTCTGTCTGAGTCAGCCCCTCCTCTTCGACAGATACATCCTTGAGTTGTTTTCCGAGCCCTGGAACCATACCCAGTACATCCGTCAACGAACCCATGGATTTGAGTTTCTGGAGTTGCTGGTAGAAATCCTCTAGATCAAAGGACTGTTTTTGGATTTTTCGGCGTAGCACTTCCGCCTGTTCCTCATCATACTGCTCCTGAGCTTTTTCAACGAGACTGACTACATCCCCCATTCCGAGAATGCGCCGTGCCATCCGATCGGGAAAGAACGGAGTAAGCTGATCAAGCTTTTCCCCTGTTGAAGCAAACTTGATTGGCTTATCTACGACAGAACGTACAGATAATGCAGCTCCCCCGCGAGTATCTCCATCAAGCTTGGTCAGAACAACACCATCGAAATTGAGACGGGTATTGAACTCGCGTGCTGTATTGACGGCATCCTGTCCTGTCATGCTGTCCGCGACAAAAAGTATCTCGGTTGGCTGAACTGATCGTTTGATCTCTGCCACTTCTGTCATCATGCGCTCATCCACATGCAGTCGACCCGCCGTATCAATGATGACGGTATCACGGGCATGTTTCCGGGCATATACCACGGCTTCTCTGGCCACGCGTGGCGCATCCTGCACGACGCTGCCGTCGTCTGCGGTTATGCTGTACACGGGTACATTGATCTCTTCGCCAAGCCGACTCAATTGATCAACCGCCGCGGGTCTATATACATCTGCTGCAGCCAAAATAGGGACATGTCCTTTAGATTGTAGATGTAGGGCCAGCTTTGCACTGAAGGTGGTTTTACCTGAACCCTGCAGTCCAGCAATAAGTATGACTGCAGGAGGATTATTGCCGAGATTGATCTCCGCAGCATCGCCTCCCAAGAGGCGGGCAATCTCATCATAGACAATCTTGATGATCATCTGACCGGGAGCTACAGATCGTAGGACCCGGTCACCAAGCGCCTTCTCTTTGACTCGATTGGTGAAGTTTCGTGCAACCTGATAGTTTACATCTGCCTCAAGGAGTGCACGCCGTACCTCACCCATTGACTCTGCAATGTTGAGTTCTGTAATACGACCCCGTCCCGTAAGACTCTTGATCGCCCCTTCCAACCGCTGGGAGAGATTTTCAAACATGGAGATTTCAGCACCTGAATCTCAATAGAATCAGGCAATTTACTCAAGACAGCACAGTTGTACTACCGAAGAGCGGTTCTTGATCACGAAGAAAGGGATTCCGCCCTGATTTTTATATATTTTCTTCTGAATTTTGTCCAAACCCAGCGAAATACTGACTAAATCTGCGCTGCGTGACCATTGTCGTTCCATGCGGCAACTCATTTCAGAGGAAGACTACCGTTTGGAATGCCAGAAGATCGTCTCCCAGGCCGCATCAGTACCTCAATTGCTGGAGGCCCAGACCATCCTGTCGTACTGGCCGAAACTTGAGGTGCGCGAAATCGATCTTCGACCTCTCAACTGCTGGCTGCGGGCCCGAGGATGCACTGTACTATTGCCCATTATCGAACCGAATTCAAAAAACTCTCGTATACAATGGGGTCATTTTGATCACGAGCATACACTCATGCCGAACCGCTGGAACATTCTCGAACCCGAGAATCGTGCAGATATTTCTGTCGAGGAAATTGATCTAGTTCTTGTTCCCGGTCTCGGATTCGACCGTTTGGGACACCGAGTTGGCTATGGAGGTGGCTATTATGACAGACTCTTGGAGTATGTCAATGCGTTCAAAATTGGCCTGAGTCTGGATAGCTGTTTTGTTGAACTAATTCCGACTCAATCGCATGATATTGCTGTAGACTGTTTGATCACTGCCAACAGAACGCTCAAACTTAATTAGTCGGTATGCCACGTCGAGTCCGATTCGAAGAGACGACTGAGTTTTCGGATCTGCACGAAGAACATGAGTCTCAGAGTGTTGCCAACCTTGAGGTCGAAGAGCTGCTCTTCGAGGATACCTCGGAGAAACCGCGGCGATTTTTGAACCTGCCACTCATTGCAGGATTTGGATTACTGGGAGCTGTCATCCTCTTCTTGCTACAACAGATCGGTATCCTGCCCGGAAGTGGTTTACAGGACGCATTTATTGTATTCCCTCTCATCGGTCTGGTCCTGGTGATCTTGTTTGGATTATCCCCCGGACGTCGCAGACGGAGGAACCGTGCATCCAGGAAGGCGAGGAAGGCACAATTCAAACGTCAAAAACGCGAACGAAAAGCCCGCGGGATAGACCCTGATATTTCAGGGAAACTGGAAAAGCCAAAATGGAATTTCCCCGCTAAATCACGTAAGAAAATTCTAGCCGGTGTTTGTGGTGGTCTCGCGCAACACATCAGAATGGATGCGACCCTGTTTCGGGTGCTCTTTATCCTGGCACTGATTGCCACTAGTGCAGTTCCGGTCATTTTGGTCGCATATATTCTCTTGGCTATATTCATGCCTTCCGCCGATGACAAAGCGAGGACCTCCGCGTAACTTAAGTCAAAATCGTCTTCGCGCGGTTACAATTTTTTTCCCTTGGTCACACAAGCTTAACGCCCATAGGTGACGGTTTATGAGAGTCTCGTCCAGGCGAGATAGATAAGTGAAACCATGGTGGAAGCCTCACCGTAAATGGAATTAGCATCCATCCCATAGTCTATCCTGCTTTCACAGTTGTGCCCAACGAATTGCAATTTCAATGTCTCCTGAGAAAAAACGCCTGACCCGTTCATCGTCTGACAAAATGGTCGCTGGGGTGCTCGGCGGAATTGCTGAGCACTACAACCTGAATATCACTTGGCTGCGTATTGGAGTTCTTTTCGCCTTTTTATGTACAGCCGGAACAGTCTTCCTCGCTTACCTAGCGGCGGTCATCATCATGCCAAGTGACGGCTAAATTCCAACTCCTGGAATTTGCATTTGGCCAGTTTAGCATCCCTTATTTTCACTAACGACCCAGAAGGATTTCACGGGAACGGGATTTGGGCTTTCACGCAAATAAGTGGAGCTTCGCTTCTGGATACGCTGAGGCCATGTTACTTCAGAAGCGTCATCGTCCGCGTGTGAATGAGCTTACCTTCTGACTTCATCCGATAGAAATACACGCCGCTGGCATATGCGCTGGCATCCCAATCCAATTGGTAAGCTCCAGGAGAATAGACTTGGTCGGTCAATACAGACACCCTTCGCCCGACTGCGTCAAAGACGGTTAGTCGTACCCGCACTTTCTTGGGTACTTTGAATTGGATGGTCGTAGACGCGTTGAAGGGGTTCGGGTAGTTTTGCAAAAGGCTAAATTCGGACGGCAATTCATCTGGCTCGTCGGTTATCCCGGTGGCAACCTCTCCTATTGGAACTGTCCAAACGCCACGACCATGCGTGCCCAAGACAACCTCATCATCCCGGATTTTCATCTGCCAAACAGCCACGGCCGGCAGACCATTGTCTGCATAGTTCCACTCCGCACCATAATTCCGGGACTCAAAAAGGCCAATCTCAGTGCCTGCCCAAAGAACATTGGTTGCGTGTGGCATCACAACCAGATCAAACACGGCTACATCCGGGAATCCATTCGTGCTCACGTCCGAGGTAGTAAAGCCGGAGAGGTCCGTCCAGGTCTTCCCGAAGTCTTTGGTTTCCAAAATCTTCGGATGGCTGTAGCGCGAAAACAACGCATAGGCAGTGCCTCTTTGCGTGGGATGCGTCGCAAGCCCTGATACATAGGCCTCCGGCGGCCGGCTCATGATAGGAAAGGCCGTCGCTTCGAACGACTCGCCCCTGTCTTGGGAGACCTGTAGCTTGTTGAAGCGTCTTGTATCACTTGGATTAGAAATCAAGCCACATCCCGCCCAAACTACATTTGGATCGGCAATTGAAACTCTGACCCTGCAGCCCGACCAGATCTCCCAGGCCTCTGTAATGGATGTCAAGGCCCAAGTCTCCCCAAAGTTTCTGGAATACCAGACACCCTTACGCCCGACAGTATATACATTGTCGGGTGCCTTATCAGAACTCGCAATCTGGGTGAGGAATTGCCCATCGCCCGCGCCGACGCTGAGTGACGATACCCAAGTTGCGCCACCATCGACTGTTCTTCCTATTGAAATAAATTGATTCGACGCCAAAATCTTGTTAGGATCAGTAGCATGCCACACTGTCTCAAAACCGTCGCCGACGCCCTGTCTTATCCATCCCTCTCTGTTATTCGAATTATCGGGAGAGCTCCACGTTCCATTATCCTGAGCACCGGCCATGTACACGGAAGCCCCAGGCTTTTTGGCTACCCCGTAGACCTGCATAGTGTTGTATCCTGCGCCTGCGTGATCTAGCTCCCTGAAACTCCGGCCGTTGTCCATAGATAAGGCTACGCCACCATCGTTGGCATCCAGGATCCAGAATTCATTCCGGCCTTCATTGATTGGGATGGGCACAATGGCATGGTGATCCACATGTGTCGTGCGATCAGGATCAATTTGACGGGGAAGATCCAAATCTCGGCGAGGATTCCCCACGAGCTTAGGCGAGACTGAAATAGTTTGGTTTGGCAGGTTGGCAGGATCCCATGTAGCAGTAGGATCATCAACGAGGACTGGATGCAACATATATAGCATCCCACTCACTAAGCCGCCATCTTGGGCAATACTGTCATGGGGAACCGTGGCATTGTAATCGTACTTGTGGATAAACATGTACTCCATACTGGTCTCCTCACGCGAACTTAGATAATGAGTGTTATAGCGGATCAGATTGAACTTGCCATCATCGGCCTGGTCGCGGAAGGAAACCATCAATTGGCGATTGTTCTTGGTATCCCAAACCTGAAAAGGCACTTCCACATAGTCGGCGTACATATATTCGGGAAAAGGTACGCCCGCACCCCCATTTTGAAATATGCCAGCTGTTTTTTGCACCCAGAAGCGATGAGCCAACTGTCCGTTTTTGTCCCAGCGAATCTCAATGTCAGTATAGTCTGTTAGCAAAACGCCCACAGCCTGTGGATGTTGGACAATGATTCTCCCCTCAAGCCTGTGATACACGCCTTCCTCCACAACAGGTTTGAATTCAAGCCACTCATCCGAACCGCCGTAATCGAATTCGCTGACCGCAACCAAGCTATTTTCGCCTATAATTCTGTTTCTCCAAAGTTCTATTCCCCCAACAAACACAGTGTCCGGCTTAAATGGATGCACGGCTAACGTATTGTTGAACCAGCCCTGGCCCCCGAACCAGTTTATACCAGAATGGCTAACGGTGCGCACCCAATTCGCGCCGCCATCCTCACTCCGATAGAGATCGGACAGAAACCTGAAATCCCCTTCGGTGCTCCACGCATGAACGGCAGCGTATGCGATATCCGGACTGGAGGGCGAATATGCCAATTCGATGCGATAAAATTCAGAGGCCCAATCTACTGATGAAAACGCCCATGTCATGCCGGCATCGGTGGAATAGAGTATACCACGTCCACCGACACTTGCTACTTGCCTGTTGAAGTCGTCTGATTGCACACGCAAATCTTGGACCGGTTCTCTCTCCGATGTACTCCTGTATGCCGTAGTCCAAGTTACACCACCATCAACCGTTCGGAAAATACCCCCATTGGTAGCGGCCAGAACCACGTCCGAGTTTGTGGGGTCCACGGCCAACTGATTTACAAACCGGAAATTTGTGTTGCCAGCAGTAGCAGGCAGGTGGCTCCAGGTTATGCCTCTGTCCACGGATCTGAATATACCGTCACCGGCTACTGAACTGAAAAAGCCAACACCTTCACCGGTACCCATGTAGATGACATTGGGATCACTCTCAGCCATCGCCAGGCTACCGACTGCCAAATTCGGCAGATTATCCGTCACAGGGTACCATGTCGATCCACGATCCGTTGTCTTCCATAGACCACCAGACACTGAGCCAGCCCACCATGTGTTTAATGGATCGTGGGGATCAACCAGTATAGCCCGGGTCCGCCCGCCGACATTGCCTGGACCTCGCTCAACCCAGTTAAGTTTGGTACCGGAGATCTTTCCAGCTGCCGATACCTTGTTGAACTCCTTAAGACGATAGCCCATCGGGTAATCATTCGTCCCATCTGCGGATGCCCTGATGTCATGGTGATACTGAAAGAACTCGTTAGGATGGCCTTGTGTGCCCGACATTAGCTTAAACTCTTCTGACTGCACAGTCAGTGGGTTCACCTGAGTAGTTCGTACTAGAGCATCGGGCCAGAGCACGATGGTGAGTAGCAAAAATACGACGCTCACGAGCGTAACAGCGATGAGCCTGAATGTTTTCACGATTCCATAACTATACGGGAGCTCTCAAATAATACGCAGAAACGAGAACTCAATGTTGCAAAATCGGCGATGCAATACCTGCTGCGCATAATCACCAAATTTTCGATGGAAAAGGCCTTTTAGGCCTTTAATGGGGTAATCGGGCCCCCTTCCCATCATGCCTCTCATCCCATATTACAAGTTTATCCTGCTTCACATGGAATAAAGCAATTACTGATTGCGTCTATTTTGGGAGTCGACAGAATACCATTCCTAAATCACTCTCTCATGTCCACCCGAGTCCTTGTAGCTACTCTTATACTCTTTACCCTCGCGTTTCCAGCTTTGGCACAGCAGGATGCCGCAAATATTATCTCAGGACAAGTGGTTGATCAGGCAGATAATACACCTTTGCCTGGGGTTGCCGTTATTCTTGAAACCATCGCTGACTCCGTACTTGTTGCTGCTGGAACAGCCAATACAGACGGGTTCTTTGCAATCAAATCGAATAAGCAGGGGGAGTTTCGGCTACGCCTCTCCTTTGTTGGCTTTGTCCGACATGAGCAATTGATTACAATCACTGGACCCTACAAATCTCTTGGCACAATTCAACTGAGATCTGATCGATTGCAATTAGACGAAATCGTCGTGGAAGAGACCCAAGAACGTATGATCATTCGCGGGGATACAACCATCTTCGCTGCAGATGCCTATAAGGTCAATCCTGATGCGACCGCGGAAGACCTGATCGCCAAGCTACCTGGCATGGTCGTGCAGGATGGCCAAGTCGAGGCACAAGGCGAGCAAGTACAACGTGTAATGGTTGACGGACGGGAATTTTTTGGTCAGGACCCTACCGCCGCTCTTCGAAATCTTCCCGCAGATATGATTCAGAATATTGAGGTCTTTGACCGAGATAGTGACCAAGCCCAATTCACAGGCTTCAATGATGGGAACCAGGAAAGAACCATCAATGTGGTCACCCGAAGCGGAATGAGTAATGGGCAGTTTGGGCAGGTCTATGGCGGATATGGGGAGAATCAGCGATATATCACCGGAGGCAATACAAATATTTTCGACGATGACCGGCGGATTTCAATTATCGCACTGTCCAATAATATCAACCAACAGAATTTTGCCTTTCAGGACCTCTTGGGGCTGATGGGTGGCGGCGGCAGAGGGATGCGTGGGAATTCAGGTGCGATGATGCGTGGTGGTGGAAGAGGTCGCGGCGGCGGGCGTCGCGGAGGTGGATTTGATCCTAGAAATTTCCTTGTAGGGACACAAAGTGGACTGAATCATACCACCTCCAGCGGGATCAACTATAGTGACGAGATCGGTGGCAAGATTCGCCTCAGTGCCAGCTATTTCTTTAACCGGGTATCCAATGAGAATACCGCATTTCTTGATCGGGAGCTCTTTCTGAGTGGAGACCAGTCTCAGTTCTACAATGAATCTACCCAGTCCAGCAGTACGAATTTCAACCATCGACTCAACGCCCGGATTGAGTATTCGATCAATGAAACAAACTCACTGATCATCCGACCCAGCCTCAGCTTTCAGAATAACTCCTCCTCCAGTTTGCAATCGGGCATTAATTCCCTTGTGACTGGAAGACTACTCAATACAGCTGACAATAATCTTATTACTGACAATCACGGATTCACCTCCTCAACCAGTATTCTGTACCGACACCGGTTTGCGAAAGCGGGCCGGACTGTTTCCGCAGACCTCCGTTTGGGATTTGACGGGCGAAAAGGAAATACCAATCAGGTTTCTGTTACCGAATTTCTACAGAACCAACGTGATCGGCAAGGGGCTACCAGTGACTCAACATATGACCAGGATATTGACAATGCAACGGCTGGGCAATCCTACTCTGTCCGACTTGCTTACACGGAACCACTGGGAGAATTCGGGCAACTGCAATTCACTTATAACCCCACCTATAATCGCAATGTGTCTGACCGCTCCGCCTACATGCTTGACCTGAGAACCGGATTACATACGATCCTGGACCCTACCTTCTCGAGTCTGTTTGATAATGATATTTTTCGGCAACGAGGTGGATTCTCCGTTCAGCGGCGAATTGATGACCGTTACTCTATTCAATTGGGCCTTGAAATTCAAAATGAGCAATTAATTGGCGATCAGACGTATCCTGTCCCCTTTCAATTGGATCGCTCGTTTGTGAGTCTCCTGCCGGAAGCAGAAATCGAATTCGAATTCGGTGAGGCGTTAGATCTGGACATTGATTACCGCACACGGACCAATACCCCCTCAATTAGCCAGTTACAGGAGGTCATTGATAATACCAACCCGCTTTTCATTTCAAGCGGTAATCCGGACCTTGAACCCAGCTATAGTCACACGATCCGCATTCGAGGAAGACGGGGAGATCGTCGAGCTGGTCGAATGATCTTCGCGTATATCAGTTGGACCAGAGAGACGAATGCGATTGGAACATCCTCGTTCCTTGCCTCTCGGGATACATTGATTATGGACAATATCCTCTTATCTCAAGGTGCCCAGTACTCTGCACCTTTAAATCTCAATAGCCCCAGTACTTCGGTGCGTTCCTTTATTGGTTTTGGAACTCCCTTTCCGCTGCTTCGCAGTAACCTGAATTTCAGAGGTGGTGTTACCTATTCCAAAACCCCTAGCCTCATCAATAATGTCGACAACCTGGGGACTCAGCTCAGCTTCAATGGTGGATTGACCCTCGGAAGCAATATCAGCGAACGAGTAGATTTTACGCTTACCTCTAATTTCTCCTATACAGCCGCAGAGAATTCATACTACTCCCCACTTGACGAGAATTTTTTCCAGCAGGATCTGGGAGTTCGTTTTGTATGGCTGCCATTCGGTGGGTTGGTGCTTGAGCATAGCCTGACCTACAATAATTATTTCGGCTTGGATGAAGAGCTGTATCCAACCACATTTATTGCCAATGCCGGCGTGGGGTATAAATTTCTACAGGCTGATGCGGCAGAAGTAAAACTAGTCTTCGGTGACATCTTCAATCAAGAGACGGGCATCAACAGGTTGATTACGGAAGCATATGTTGAGGATAGTCAGACCCAAGTACTTGGGCGCTATATCCTGCTGAATCTGAGCTATCGCTTTCGCAATTTTGGATTGTAATTCCCAGCCACTTCATTGCATTGGGGAAATATGAACATCTGCGGCATCCGAGCCGTGTGCATTCTCCTTCATGCAGATGTAATCCACAAAGCGGATATTCAGTCGGATGCGAATGGCTCAAGCATCGCCTAGATTCACGCTCGCAGATGAGGTTCCTGTGGTGACAGCGGTAACGATGCTCGTTCTCTTTGTACAACCGTTATTCAAAGCCTGATCACCGTCACATATGTCAGATTCTCTGCCTCTTCGTATCTTGCGCACACCAGAGACCGGAATGAGGTTCTATGCAGATGTCTGATCAACGAATGAACTCAGTTGGAAACTCTATGAGACTATAAATCAGGAGTACCCTTAGATCAGCCATGGACGCTTTCGTGACTTTTCCCCACGTGGTCAATTTTTGAAGCATGCGCAAGAAAAATAAGGTTGAAGTTGAACGGATCCTGAACAAGGAGGCGATCCTCTACAAAGATCGTGTGCTGAGCGACGTTGCTTTAGACTGTAAGCCACGCAAATCTACACTCCTTCATACAGCCTCACGCCTATTGCTCTACTCCAGAACCCCAATGGGGTTGCAACTCACCGTCGCTCGTTACAAGGAGGTGGAGCATATCACCTCAGGGAAAAAAAAAGGGAAACACTATGTCCAACTTCTAGGAGAAGGTTCTCGTGTACTACTTCTTTTTGACTCCAAATCTTCCCGAGAGACCTACAAAGATCTCTGTGCAGCAATTATCGAAAACAATCGTATACAAGGGACGGAAGATTGAATCGTATCAGTCCATCCCAACTCGTACTGCCCCAACAGCTTGCGATTCCCTTAATGAGCGGTGTAAAACACTATCGCACAATTTGGCTGTCCGACTTTCATCTTGGCACGAAAGATACAAAAGCAGCCTATCTGCTTGATTTTCTTCGACACAACGAAAGCGATACGCTTTACCTCGTGGGAGATATCTTTGACGGCTGGGCCCTTTCCCGCTCATGGCATTGGGATCAATTCCATAATAACGTAATCCAAAAGATTCTGCGCAAAGCTCGGAAAGGAACCCGCGTGATTTATCTACCGGGAAATCATGATGAATTCGCCCGGGATTACCTCGGGCTACGGTTGGGGAGAATCCATATAAAACAAGAAGCCATGCATGTGACCGCCGATGGTCGTAAACTGCTTGTTTTGCATGGAGATGTCTTCGATGGGATGATCCGGCATGCACGCTGGCTCTCTGTGCTTGGCTCCAAAGCATATCGCGCTCTGCTTGTATCGAATCGCGGACTCAATCGAGCAAGACGGCTTCTTGGAATGCCTTACTGGTCACTTTCAGCATACATGAAGCATCGGACGAAGCGTGCGGTTCAGGCCATTGCCGACTTTGAGAATGCAATGGTTGGAGTTGCAAAAGCGAATCACGCTGATGGAATTGTTTGTGGTCATGTTCATTTCGCTGAAATTCGCGAAATCGAATCCATCCTGTACGCAAACTCAGGAGACTGGATTGAAAGTTGCACAGGGCTGGTCGAACATTTTGATGGCCGATTGGAACTCCTGCACTGGGTAACGATGGATCATAAGCCTCAGCTGACCCGGGGCAATACGAATGGCGCACCGACTGATGTGATGATCAATACTGCGCCGGAAATGGCCCCTTAACATGGCTGGATTACGTGTTCTCTTCATTGTGCAGGGGGAAGGCCGCGGCCACTTGACTCAGGCACTCGCGCTTGCGTCCATACTCCGCAGATCAGGGCACTCTGTTTGCAAAGCAGTGGTAAGCCAAGGGGGAGATCTTGCCCTTCCCGACTATTTTGAGGAATGTCTAGAAACCCCTGTCATACAGGTGCCAAGCGGGCGTTTCTTTGTCAATCAGGAAACCCGGAGCATTGACTGGGGGCGTACGTTGGTCAATAACAGCTTCCGATGGAACGAATTCAACCGCAGCTTTGCAATCCTTAGCGAAATACTCCAGACGGAACATCCGGATATCATTGTAAACTTCTTTGAGCCACTTGCTGGATTTTTCATGTTACGTGAGCGCCCGAAAATCCCGATGGTTGCAGTGGGGCATCAATTTATGTTTCTGCATCCCCAGTACCAGTTCCCGGCTGGCTTCGAGGTACAGAAAATTTCAGCTATGACTTTCACGCGCTTAACCGGATTGGGTGCCGAGCGCCGAATGGCACTTTCCCTCTATGATGCCCCGCCCCTTCCAGAGAAAAAAATCGTCGTGATGCCGCCCCTGCTCAGGGATGAGTTGTTCGAATTGCCCGAAGATGTGTCCGAACCTTATTTCCTGATCTATCTGTATCATCACAGCCTCAGCAAAGATGTAGTCGCCTGGCACGAGCGCAACCCCACTTACCGGCTACACTGTTTTTGGAATAACGCCCAGGCCGAAGAAATCACGCATCACAGTGATACGCTCACCTTCCATCGCCTGCATGGCAGTCGCTTTCTGGAAATGATGGCACGCTGTCAGGGTATTGTCACCACCTCAGGATTCGAAACGATGGCAGAAGCCATGTACCTTCGTAAACCCCTCATGCTCAACCCCCTTCATAAACATTTCGAACAGCACTGCAACGGGGTGGACGGCACAAATCTTGGTGCGGCCATACAAACTGATGACCTGAATCTAGATCGATTGGTCGAATTTATTCCGAAATACAACTATGATGCGACCGAACTTCGATCCTGGATCGGAAAAGCAGAAGAAATGTACGTTCGTGAGCTGGAAATGGTGGCGTCTATGAAAGTCTCATAGACGTACTTTCTGGACGTCTAAATCCGCGTTACTTACCACCCTGCATCCACTACTGGCTGCATCCCCGACTCACCCCTGTCCACCGGGCCATGGCAGTCTTTTGACTACATCGACGCTATTGCCAAATACAAGTGCCACAGCCTTCCAGTCTCGGCAAATTCGGCACTATCCTCCTAGAGAATGATGCACCTGATGCTCCCGTTGCTCCCGATCCCTGCGTGCCCAGATAGCTACACTGATTGCTGCAGTCATGAGTCCCGCAATCCCGAAGACATGCCAATAATTGCGCTTTTTCATCGTAGTCACCTTGCAGTTATGGAGGTTAAAAGATTTCAGCTCTGATGCCCTATCTACACATGCCGGGCCCGTTACGATGAACGCAATCCTTGCTTTTGACCGTTTTTCTGCACCTCCCATGCAGTACCCCGCCCACAGAACCGCTCCCTCATGTGCATTGCAAGAGGGACCACAATAGCAACCACTACAGCTTCACCTGTTCCTGCGAATATTGCAGAATCTCATCCTGTTCCCGATGCAATGTAGCACGCGTATCTACGACCAATCGGGCCCGTGCATACAATTCCGCCCAATCGTAACTGGCATGATCCGTAGCAATCAACACACAATCGGCCAACTCCAGAGCACGATCCAGGTCAGTAACGGAGACCATTTCCAGTTCATCCAAGGTGAACGCCGATACAAGAGGATCGTGATAACTGATTTCCGCTCCCTTATCTCTGAGTAATTTCAGGATATCTAATGCCGGAGATTCCCGTAAATCACCCACATCTTTTTTGTACGCAACACCAATGACCAGAACATTACTTCCACGGAGCGGCTTACCGTCCTCATTAAGGATATCCTGTATACAGTGTACCCAATACTTCGGCATCGCGGTGTTGATTTCAGTTGCCAACTCAATGAACCGGGCAGTGTAGCCGAGTGTACGCAGCTTCCAGGATAGGTACTGCGGGTCAATCGGGATGCAGTGTCCACCTAAACCGGGACCAGGCAAAAATTTCATGAACCCGAACGGTTTGGTTGCCGCAGCTTCAATCACTTCCCAAGCATTCAACCCAAGTTTGTCACAAATCAAAAGCACTTCATTCGCCAAACCAATATTGACGGCTCGAAACGTATTTTCCACTAACTTGGTAAGTTCAGCCGCCTCGGTACTCGATACGGGGACAACCGACTCAATCGCGGACTCGTAGAGCGCTTGGCCCACCTGAAGGCATGATGATGTCACACCTCCCATGACCTTTGGTGTATTTTTGGTGGTCCAGTTTTTACGCCCCGGGTCCACACGCTCCGGAGAAAAGCATAGAAAAAAGTCCTTTCCGACTTCTAGATTCATGGCCTCCTGATGGAAGCGGGGTAAGATTACTTCTGTGGTAGTACCCGGGTACGTCGTACTCTCCAACACGATAATCATCCCTGGATGAAGATGCCTCGCGATCGCATCCGTAGCGCTCAAAATATGTGAAATATCCGGCGCTCCCGTTTTGCGAAGTGGTGTGGGAACACAAATACTGACCGAATCACATGTATCAAGAATATTGAAGTCGCTGGTGGCACTCAACGAACCACTTGCCACTAGTGGTGCCAAACGGTCGTTGGGGATATCCTCTATATACGAGGCACCACGATTTATCAGACGTACCTTCTTTTCGTCAACATCAATCCCAATGACACTGAATCCTGCCTCGGCAAAGGCAGCCGCCAACGGCAACCCCACATATCCCAATCCTAATACAGCGACACGAAGATCACGTGACGCGATCCTGTCTTCTATGGATTGCTGCACTGTTTTACTCATATCTATCTAAATCAAAAATTCCAATTCTCTCAGCTTCTTTACGACGAGAGCAGTGCTTTCTTCGACCGTTTCCTTGTCGGTTTTACAAACAACTTCTGGGATTTCAGGTATCTCATATGGATCATCAATTCCAGTAAATCCTTTGATCATTCCGGCACGCGCCTTCGCGTAGAGTCCCTTGACATCCCTACGCTCACAGACCTCTATCGGTGCATCAACAAATACTTCAATGTATCCCCCTTCACGTTCAATCCGCCTGCGATTAATTGCTCTGTCTTCTTCATAGGGAGCGATTGGAGCACAAATAACAACTCCTCGGTGTTTGACGATTTCAGAAGCAACATAGCCAATGCGCTGTACATTTGTAGACCGATCTATTTTGGAAAAACCAAGCCCCTTACTAAGATAAGTACGAACGACATCCCCATCTAACAAGGTGACCGGGCAAGAGAGGATCTCCAAAAGTCGTGCCTGCAGCGCATTTGCGATTGTAGACTTTCCCGACCCGGATAATCCGGTCAAAAACACTGCAAATCCCTGCTGCCCCCGAGGGGGATATGTTTTTTGTAATTCTTCAATGACACCCGGGTAGGAAAACCACTCGGGAATCTCTTCACCCCTGGCGAGCATGCCGCGCAGCTCTGTTCCAGAAATATCCAAAGTTGTTTCATTCTCTGCTACTTCATCGATCGGCTTGTATGAATCTGACGCCGGTACATAGACCATCAAACGGAACGGTACGACCTCCATTCCCAATTCCTCCGTATGGGCTTTCACCAGTTCCTGTGCATCGTAAGGTCCATAAAAAGGGGTTCCCCCTTTCATCTTGCCAGGACCGGCATGATCCCGGCCGATAATGAGATGCGTGCAACCATAGTTTTTGCGAATAATTGCGTGCCAGAGTGCCTCTCTTGGTCCACCCATCCTCATTGCCAGTGGCAATAGACTCAGTGATGCCTGCCCCTTCGGATAATAATCCAGTAGCCTCCTGTAGCTTCTTACACGGGTATAATGATCTATGTCACCTGGTTTTGTCATTCCCACTACCGGGTGAATTAGCAACTGTGCATCTATGTCCCTTGAAGCCCTGTCGGTGAGCTCCTTATGAGCCCTGTGCATGGGGTTCCGTGTCTGAAACGCTACAATCCGGGAACGTCCGCGGGACTGAAAAAAATTGCGTAGCTGCCTGGGCGTATGACGAAGATCAAGAAAGTCATAATGCGGCGGCATTTGGATCCCTTCCAAATCACCACCCAGATAATAGGAGCCTGCCTGGTTCATCAGGTATGCTACCGCGGGGTGCTCAGGGCTGGTGGTTCCGAATACTTTTTCTGCCTCTGCCTCCTTATCCGGCTTCCATAGATCTCCAACATGAAGGATTGCCAAAGGCACCCCAGTAATATCACGCAGCGCAACTCGATCGTGCCCCCTAATCCGCTGCACATCCGCTTCTGTAATATCGAGGGTGATGGGCATTGGCCAAAGTGTACCACACGAGAGGCGCATACGCTCCAATACACTATCGTAATCACGCTGATTCAGAAAGCCTCTCAGCGGAGAAAAACCCCCACAGAGCAGTAATTCAAGATCGCATAACTGCCTCCCCGTCAGGGTGATTGATGGAATGTTTACGGATTCGTTTTTAAGAACATCCGCACGCTCGTTCTCAACAACGAGTTCCAAAATTGAACCTCCATGAGGATCAATTAACGTCAGCATCAGCGTAGATTAATTCTGTGTCCAATCGGTAAATATGGAGGAGCGCTCCGCCGCTTAATTAAAAGCGAACCGGTTCACTATTGACAGAGAAATTTGTTCTGTTTGATTGAACTTCCTGGATTACTGCTCCCCGCTTAGAACCACTTCACAGATATAATCGTCACTGCTGTGATCATGATCAATAAACTGATTGGTAGACCAACTCGTAAATAATCACGGACCTTGTAGTTCCCGGCTGCCATAACCATTAAGTTCGTCTGGTACCCCACCGGAGTCATAAAGCTGGCGGCTGCGGCAACAGCTACGGCCAGTATAAAAGCTTTGGGGTCTGCATCCAAAGTGGTTGCCATTCCAAGGGCAACCGGCAGCATCAACACCGCTGCCGCTTTGTTTGCAATTAACTCTGTCATAATATTGGTACAGGCATATAGCCCTATCAGCGCCAAAATCGGATTCACGGTGGCCATACTTGTCAGAATCTGAGCGAGTCCCTCTGCAAGGCCAGTCTTCTCGGCCGCGACACCAAGCCCTAGAGCTGCTGCAATTAGCAGCAATACCTGCAAGTCCAGGGCATTACGAGCAGTTGTAATCCCGATGCAGCGTGTCACAACCATGGCCAACGCTCCTCCAAATGCAACCGTAGGTAGCGGAGCCAGCTGCATCGCAATCATAACAATCATCGTGACCAGAATCCCCAGTGACAACACAAGTTGTCTCTTGGGGGGCTTCCCGTGAGATGCTCCGCGAGGCAACACATAGTAGAACTCTGTGTGGCTTGCATTCCAACGATCCTCAAAACCTGCCACCGCACCAACCAGAATCAGGTCTCCGGCTTTCAGGGTAATATCCGTCATTGCTCCCTCTAGCCCTCCTGCCCTCTGTTGTACGGCTAGGACAACCCCACCGTAGGTTGACAAAAAATCTACATCTTTGAGTGATTTTCCAACCAGATTGGAGGTCTCACTAATCACCGCCTCATACATTGGAAGTAGATTCTTTGTCCGCTCTTTGGCAATTGCTACACCAGGCTCTAAACCAGGTCTAAGCAGGAGGTTTTCAAATATGGAGACATCTCCGCTAAAGCACAGCACATCCCTCTGCCCCAGAACGAATTGCCGATCAACAGGCATAATGTGCTTCCCCCGCCGCACCTGAACGATAGTGGATTCGTTATCGGTGTCCAGTTTCGCCTGATCTAATGTCTTCCCTGCAAAAGGAGAGCCCTCCGAAATACGAATTTCAAACAAACATTGCTGAAGACGAGAACGCGTGAACACAGGCTCACTGGCCCGATCTGGTAAAAGCCGCACGCCAAAAAAGGTCAGGAATATCAATACGACAACTGCCGCCGGCAACCCAATCAAGGAAAAATCAAAAAGCCCCAGTGGAGGGAGATCATACCCCTCTACCAAACCTGCAACCACAACATTCGTGGATGACCCCATTAAAGTAACCATCCCCCCAGCAATCGACGCATAGGATAGCGGGATCAACATTTTCGACGGAGAAATTTTGGACCGATATGCCCAGCGTTGCACAGGCTGCATCCACATTGCCACAACAGGCGTGTTGTTCATAAATGCCGAAACCAGTGCCGTTGGCACCATCATGCGAAGAAGCGCCAGAGGTAAATGATGTACCTTGCGTAAGAGGCGCCATTCGATTCGACGCAGAAGTCCACTCTCCTCAATTCCCGCAGCAACCACAAATAGGGATGCAAGTGCAATCACCGCCCCATTCGAAAACCCCGCGAAGGCCTCAATGGGGGTGATGACCCCTGCCATCAATAGGACCCCCAGCGCACCCAAAAAAATCACGTCCGGCCTGGCAAGATCCCTGATCAAGGCAATGGCAATCCCAATAATTGTGGCAATCGTTAGCCAGGCTTGCCAATCCATTCCTGCCTCAAGACACGATGAGAGATTATTTCAGAGCGACTCCGGGACGACCAATACTATAATACTCAAATCCCCGCTCCTGCATTCTGCGGGTATTATACAAATTACGTCCATCAAAAATAAGCGGTCGGCGCATCAGTCCCTTAATCCGTTGAAAATCGGGACGTCTAAATTCCGGCCATTCCGTGCAAACAAGCAGCATATCAACGCCAGAAAGAGCCTCATACGCACTCCCCGCATAGGTGATTGACTCTCCTAATACGGTACGCGAGGTCGCCATTGCCTCCGGGTCAAAGGCAGTGACCCGTACCCCACTCTCTAAAAGCCCCCGAATTACGACATGTGCGGGAGACTCCCGCACATCATCCGTATTGGCCTTGAATGCGAGTCCCCACACTGCTGCATGCTTTCCTCGCAAGTCGTTGCCGAAATAAGAACGTACTTGATCCACCAATCGCATTCGCTGCTTTTCGTTCACCTCAAGTACCGATTGGAGAATTTTGAAGTCGTAGCCCTGTCGGCGCGCCGTTCGCAAAAGTGCCTGCACATCTTTCGGGAAACAGCTTCCACCGAATCCAATTCCTGCGTAGAGAAAATGGCGGCCAATCCGGCTATCACTTCCAACTCCGATACGCACTTTGTCTACGTTCGCGCCCACCCGATCACACAGGTTGGCTACCTCATTCATGAAGCTGATACGTGAGGCCAGGAAGGCATTTGCCGCATACTTGGTTACCTCGGCCGAGCGCTCGTCCATAATGATAATTGGATTGCCCTGCCGGACAAACGGCTCATAGAGGCGCTGCATAACAGCACCAGCTTTTGCACTTGAGGTTCCCAGAACAATTCTCTCCGGCTTCATGAAGTCGTCCACCGCAGCACCCTCCCGGAGAAATTCAGGATTGGATACAACGTCAAAATCCACACCGGGATCTCCCCCTTGCTCAACCAGCACTTCTTGGACCTTCTCCGCAGTCCCTACAGGAACCGTGCTCTTGTTGACGACGATTCTATAGACGGCTTCCGACTGAGTCCCAAGCCAGATGCCAATTTCACGTGCCACCTCCAGTACATAGGATAAGTCTGCTTCCCCGTCTGCATCCGGTGGTGTGGGCAGTGCCAGAAATATGATTTCTGCGTTCTCGAGTGCTTCGCTGAGCGAGGTCGTAAATGTTAGACGCTTCTCACGCAGATTCCGATGTAGTAGGACCTCAAGGTCCGGCTCGTAAATCGGCATGTTTCCCTGGCGTAAATCTGCGACTTTGGTATCATCCACATCAACACACCAGACATCGTTCCCCATCTCTGCAAAGCAGACCCCCGAAACCAGCCCAACATAACCTGTTCCAACAATTCCAATTTTCATAAAAACAAAAACCTCGTTCACACAAAATTAGTTCGATTGTACGCAATGATAGCGGCTTTGGGTCAGCAATGAGCACGGATTGACACTATGGGATCAACCTGCGAGTCCCTCATAAAACTCCCTGAATTGGCGATTTTTCGGTGAACAGCAGCGAACACATGCCAATCACGCACGGTATACGGGGCGTGTTGCACTCTTTCATGTCCCCAGATCACGCAGCTCCAACTTCTATGGGGAGAATTTCGTAGGAGACTTCACTTTAGTGTCTTTAACGCAACCGAATCCGAATCTGTATCGTATCGGACTCAGCACATCTACAATGATATACAGTGTCATCATGGCAGGGGGGATTGGGAGCCGGTTCTGGCCCCAGAGCAGGGAGGCCCGCCCCAAACAGTTTATCAACGTCTTTGAAGAACAAAGCCTTCTTCAGCAGACACTGAGCCGCATGGCTCCCATCGTTCCCCCGGAACGGACTCTGGTCGTGACTCATGAGCGTTACGCGGATCTTACACGGGAGCAATTGTCATCCATACCAGAGGAAAATATCCTTGGAGAACCCATTAGTCGGAATACGGCTCCGTGCATTGCCTATGCTGCCATAAAATTGCGTGCAATGGATCCAGAGGCAGTCATGATTGTGCTTCCCGCAGACCACCTGGTTAAGAGGGAAGATCGTTTTTTGAACATCCTCCGTCAGGCCACTGTGGTGGCAAACAAACCCGGAGCACTGGTCACCATCGGGATCCAACCCTCTTATCCTGCCACTGGATACGGTTATATCCAATACGACCCCTCTGAAAGCGAACGTGACGGGGCCTACCGGGTGCGGACCTTTGCGGAGAAACCCGATGAAGCAACCGCAGAGCGATTTCTCGATTCTGGCGATTTTCTCTGGAACAGTGGAATATTCGTTTGGCGTGCCGACGCGATCCTGGAAAACATGCAAACCCATCTCAAAAGCACATGGCGTGCTTTCGAAGAAGCTTCCAGGCACCTTGGAACCAATCAGGAAGATTCAGCTATTCGCCAGGCGTACTATAAGAGTACACGAATTTCGATTGATGTCGGAATCATGGAACGGGCGGGCAACGTCTATGTCGTTCCAGGAAGTTTTGGCTGGAGTGATATTGGAGATTGGCGTGCGGTCTACGATTTGAGCGACAAAAATCGCCATGGCAACGTCCTCCGAGGCAATGTCATAGTACATGATACCAGCCGGTGTCTGGTCAATGCCGGCAAGCGCCTAGTTGCCGTAGTCGGTATCCACGATGTCGTGGTTGTAGACACCGATGATGCGCTGCTGATCTGTCATCAGAATAGCACGCAACAGGTCAAGAATGTCGTGGATTACCTACACGCGCACCAACATAAGGATTTTGTTTGATCCCTCATTTCTCCACCGATCATGAAGTCGGCCTCAACTCACTGCAAAAATACACGTACAAATTCGCTTTGCTCCAATCAGCTTTCTTTATTGACCGACTTTGATGTGCAAACACGCCGAAACTCCTCTTAAGCCAGCTAATATGCGTTTTGCTATTGCCTTCATTCTACTGTCTGCCTCTGTCACGAATGCTCAGTCTCAAGATGCAACGACCCCCTTGCGAATCACACTGGGGGAAGCGATCGAGATTGCTTTGATTAATAACTACGCGCTCCAAGCTAGCCGCTTGGCCGAAGAGGATGCCAGGCTGGGTATCAAAGCAGCGTTCGGTACCGCCTTCCCGACCATTGAAGGAGCAAGTTCCTATACACGAAATATCAAAGAGGCCAACCCCTTTGCAGGAAGTTCAGCAGGAGACTTTTTTTCGGGGTTTGCCTTTATCGACTGGCTTGGCTTCAACGAAACCGCACGAACCGATGGACTTGATGTGACCAATCCAATTACTTTTGCCGAGTTTGCTGATCGTCAGCGGCGTGGACTGGATGCTGCGGGCATTCTCCCTACCGCACCCAGCGACAATCCGTTTTCGGTAGCCAATCAATATTTGAACTCCATCACCATCACACAAAAAATCCTGGACGCACCTAATTGGAACAGGATGCTTCATCCAGACGGATACCGGACTGCGCTTGAGCAAATATCCAAAGCCGCCGAGCGGCAGGAGCAGATTGTAATTGGGCAGGTCCGTGAAGCATTTTATGGAGCACTCCTTGCCACGCAGGAAGCCCGTGTTGCAGCACAAAGCGTGTCGCGAACACAGGCGTCCCGCAATGAGACTGCCCAACGAGTGAGCAATGGAATTCTGCCTAAGATTGAACGCTTATCCATGGATGTTGAACTGGCGAATCAGAAATCAGGATTGGTTCAGGCACAGACCCGAGCATCCAACAGTCTAGACCAACTGAAGTATTTGCTCGGACTGGATTTAGGGCAGGAACTGATTCTGAATGGAAGCTTGGAGATTCATGAAATGTCTCCATATCTCTCCATATCGACTACAGATGCACTTGCACACGCGACCCTTCAGCGGCCGGACCTTGAGGAAGCACGGATGTCCCACCGGCTCGCTCTAAATGAAGTACGGGCAAATAAAATGTCCCGGTTTCCCACATTGAACGCTTTTGCAAATTTCAACTACTCCGGCAGGGTGCCAGATAATCGAACATTTACAGTAACAAGCCCGACAAACCCGTTTTCCTTTTCCCAGGGGAGCAATACTTACTTTAGCAAAGCCTATTGGCAATCCTCTGTGAATGTCGGGTTGAACCTTCAGTGGACCCTCTTTGATGGACTTCAGCGTCGACGTACCGTACAGCGGGCCGAAGTTGCTGCCCGCCAAGCTGGAATAGGCCTTGAGCAGTTAACTGCTGCCACCAAAATGGAAATTGAGGTCGCGCTGCGCAACCTTGATGCAGCGTATCATCAGATCGATAGCCAGGAAGCAAATGTCGCAAATGCAGAACTGAATTATGAATACACACTTGCCCGCTCAAATGAGGGAGTTGCAAACACGTTGCAGGTGCGAGCCGCATCCTCTCAACTGGATACCAGCAGACTCAACTACCTACGTGCGGTCCACGGCTTTCTCGTTGCCCAAAGCAATCTAGAGGTCGCGCTAGGCATACCGATCGAAAAACAAACAGATATACAATTGGCCTCCGCCAACAAATAGCCCTAACTGTTCATGAAAATTCAATACATCCTACTGCTCGGCTGCATCTTTTGGTTTGCGTGTGCAAGCCCACAAGGCAATTCCGACAGTAGCGAATCCCCCGCCTTGCCCTTCGAAACCAAGCACGTTGAGGTTTTGCGGCTGTCCCCAACCGCATTCAATGAAATCATTGAGCTAACAGGCACGGTTGAAGCAAAACATGATGTAATTGTCTCGTCTAAAACTACCGGCACGCTTGAAGCTATCGCGGCGCTAGGACAAACGGTCCGTATAGGGCAAGTAATCGCCAACACAGAAGATGAACTGATTCGTGCCAGTGTGGCACAGGCGGAGGCACAGGTCAATAACGCAGAAGCTGGCCTGAGAATAGCCGAGGACAGCTACACTAGGCAGCAGCCCCTGTTTGCAGATTCTATCATCAGCCCTCTGGAATTTGCCCGTCTGGAAACTACACTGGAGCAGGCGAGATCTGCACTAGCACAGGCCGAAGCTGTCTACGAACAAGTCGCACGACAACTGGACTATACCTCCATTCAAGCACCGATCTATGGAAAAGTAGAGGCCCGTTATGTTGAACCCGGTGAGCAGGTCGTTCCCGGCACACAAGTACTTCGCCTAGTCGATGCACGCAATGTTCGGATTGCAGCGGGCGTTCCAGAGCGCTATGCCGGAGACATTGAAGTGGGTACGCTGGTAGAAATCCGTCTTCCGACGGCCGGAATTTCCCCCCGCACTGGACGCGTCATCTTTGCGGGAAGTGTCATTGATCCAGCTAGTCGGTCATTTGAAGTCAATGTTGAGGTTGAAAATACAGATGAACGACTCAAGCCTGAAATGATCGCAGAACTGGCCATCGTGCGATTGACTATCGAAGATGCACTTGTGATTCCCGGTAATGCAGTGACTCGAACTGAAAACGGCCTCTCGATTTTTGTCGTGGAAAACCACGATGGGAATCACGTTGCCCTATCACGAGAGGTCTCTCTGGGTGCAGAGTATGCAAACCAGGTGGTCATCACCAGCGGCTTGTCTGCAAATGAGCAGGTCGTCGTTCGTGGACAATCCACTCTTGCAAATCAGGATCTGGTCTCTATTGACCAATCATTCTCTGGATTAGACGAATACGGGGTTCCCATCATCATTGAGGACTCCTCGGACTCAACCCCCACCCCTGAGATCGAATTGTAATGAAAATCACTGACCTTGCAATTAAGCACCGACCAAGTGTAGCGATCCTGACGATCATGCTCACGGTGGGGGGGCTCGTCAGCTATTTGACGATTTCGAAGGAAGCCTTTCCTTCCATTGAAATTCCAACGATCGTCGTCACGACTATTTATCCGGGTGCCAGTCCGAGCGATATTGAATCCCTCGTAACCCGGATCATTGAAGAGGAAGTTCAATCCGTGGCTGACATTGAAGAAATTCGATCTACTTCAGTGCGAGGAGTCTCCACCATCGTCATTGAGTTCACAACTGACGTATCTCTAGATTTTGCCTATCAACGAGTTCGGGACAAAGTCCAGATTGCCAAGCCTCGCCTACCCAGTGACATTGAAGAACCCGTTGTCAGTGAGTTTGACGTCGAGGATATCCCCATCATGAGTATTAACCTTGCAGGGGCATTTACGGTCACACAACTAAAAGAAATCGCGGAGGATCTGGGAGAAGAGATTGAGAAAAGCCCCGACATCCTGGAAGTGGAACTCATTGGTACGCTTGAGCGAGAGGTAAAAGTAGATGTGGACATTCGTGCACTACAGGGATATGATCTCACGTTCTCAGATCTCATTGAAACGATCAGTTTCGAAAACTCTAATACTCCAGGAGGCACGATCCGCGTGGACAGTAGAGATTATCTCGTGCGGATTGACGGAGAGTTTCGGGATGTCAAAAAAGAAATTGAAGAACTGGTTCTCAAAAGCCCGAATGGCTTCCCAGTGTACGTCAGAGATGTAGCCGAGGTATACCTTGGCTTCAAAGAACGCTCAACCTACTCCAGGTTGCAACTGCTTCAGGAAGAAGAAGGCAAACGACTGATCCGTCTGGCGGAGACGGGGAGCTATCCGGTCATTACCCTCAATGTAAAGAAACGCAGTGGCGCGAATATCCTGGATACTGCTGACGAAATCCGAACGGTCCTTGACGAATTCCCCTTACCGCGTGGAACACAGATGGTGATTACCGGCGATCAAAGCGAACAGGTTCAGGAGCTTGTGAACGATCTTGAAAACAACATCATCAGTGGTCTGATCTTCGTCGTGCTCGTGCTACTGTTTTTCCTGGGGGTCCGTACGGCTACTCTGGTGGGTATCGCGATTCCCCTCTCCATGTTCCTCACCTTCCTGGTATTCCAGATCATCGGACAGGAATTAAACTTTGTTATCCTCTTTTCCCTGATCATTGCCCTCGGAATGCTTGTGGACAATGCCGTGGTAATCGTTGAAAATATTTATCGCTACCGGGAGCTGGGGTACTCCCGGTTCGAAGCTGCGAAGCTGGGAACTGGCGAAGTCGGTAGCGCCGTCGTTGCATCGACCGCAACCACTGTAGCTGTTTTCATTCCCATGCTGTTTTGGCCGGGAATTACTGGCGAGTTTATGGGCTATCTGCCCATGACCCTCATCATTACGCTGTCGTGTTCGCTGTTTGTTGCCATCATCATTAACCCTGTCATCACTGGGTATTTCGTTCGGCTGGACACAGATCCAAAAATGCGTTTTTCTTTGGCTCTTCGGACAATTCTGTTTGCCTTCTTTGCTGGCGTAGCTCTGGTAATTGGACTTGCGAACTGGCAAACGATTCTGGTACTTTCCATTGTAGTACCAATTCTGATGTTTGCACACCGGTATTGCTTCAGCCCCATCACCAAGGGGTTTGTTGGCCAGGCATTGCCAAATTTGATTACCTGGTATCGTGGATTCCTGAACACACAGTTACAACGTGACTATGAGGTCCACGCCCCTATACTTTTACGTAAACGTCTGTGGATCAGTGCCGTAGTTGTATTTATCATTGGTTTGGGAGCCGCCGTTTCCGGCGTTTTGCTAAGCGGTCCAAGTGGTCCTTCACCACTTATCGGCATCTCTGCCCTCTTTGGGTTGGGAGTCATTGTACTTTCGATGACCGCCGTGATCCGCACCCCTAACCCCTATCTGCAAAACTCTTTCTGCTTTCTCTCTCTGATGCTGGGGATCGTCCTGGCAGTGACTGGTGGGATTGTACTTGGAATGGCAAATGCAGCAGCCGGGACCGTACTTCTTTACCCTGCAGCTATTCTGTTTGTGATGGGACTGCTCATGGTCCTCCTCCACTGCCTCGAAGTTATCTACCTCAATGGTCTCGCTAGCGTTAAGGCAGGTGGTGTATTTGCGATACTTTCGTCTTCTATTCTTGGATTGATGGCGCTGATTCGCGGGGCAGAATTACAGACCATCCTGATCTTGCTCAGCTTGCCCGCGATTGTCATGGGAATCGGTGCCGTCGGCTATCTACTGAATGGACGAGTACTGAAACAACGTACCAGGCTGTTATTGACCGATAACCGTGCTCGCCTGTTAGTCTGTGTAGCCGGCGGATTCGTATCAATCATTGCACTGTTTGCAGCCGCTCCAACTGGCGTTGAGTTCTTCCCGGATACAGATCCAAATATAATCACCGTGGACCTCGAACTCCCCCTGGGGACGCATCTGGAAGAAACCAACAAGATCACCCAGGTTGCACAATCCAGTATTAATTCCCTCCTGGATGAAAATCAGTCGGACCAAGACAATATCAAGAATATTCTTGTAAACGTGGGGACTAGTAGTGGTGGAGGGGGATTGATTGGGGGTGGCCCCGGCAATCCAGAAAATTCTGTCCTAACCTTGAATGTTGTGGACTACGGGGATCGGCCGGAAACAAGTCGCAATACACTTCAAAGGCTCCGTGAATCCCTTCAGGGGATTCCAGGAGTCATTATCGAAATCAACAAGGACAATGCTGGACCGCCCGTAGGCAAACCTGTCAACATTGAAATTACGGGGCCCGATTTTTTGGAGATTACACGGATTACGGAAGAAGTCACCGGATCACTTCGACAGGCATCACAAGACAACACGATTCCCCTCTTGGTGGACATCAACAATAACCTCAATACCGGACGTCCGCAAATCCAGGTTCAGATTGACCGCGAACGGGCAGCCCGATTTGGATTGGACTCCCGTAAGGTCAGCAACGTCGTTCGTTCAGCCATCCAGGGTAGTGAGGCAACCAAGTATCGTTCAGGAGAGGATGAGTACGACGTAACTGTGCGCCTGAAGGAAGATCAGCGTGCCAGCCTTGAAGCGCTTGATGCGCTGACCGTCCTTCATGAAGGGACTCAGATTCCGCTGTCCTCTATTGCTGATTTTGAGATTGCTAGCGGGTATGGATCCATCACGCGTTTGGATCTCAATCGCGTAGCTACTGTGACCGGTGATGTCGTAGCAGGGGCCAATGGTGCAGCGGTACTGCAGCAGGTGCAAACTCACCTGCAGGGATATCAGGACTCTATGCCAATCGGCTATCAACTGTCGTACACGGGAGAGAGTGAAGATCAGGCAGAGGCCTTTGGATTTCTCCAGGTCGCGATGGGAATCGGGATTGCAGCGATCACACTTATCCTGATTGCACAGTTCAATAGTATCATTGTCCCGATTATTATCATGTTAGCCGTCACGCTGGGACTCATTGGTGTGCTTCTGGGACTGATTCTCACACGTACTCCTTTCGGGTTGATGACTTTCATCGGCCTCATCAGCCTAGCCGGAATCGTCGTGAACAACAATATCGTGCTGATTGACTACATCAACCAGTTACGTGAACGAGGAAAAAGTAAACTGGAAGCGATCATTGACGGTGGGGCTACACGTCTTCGACCGGTACTGCTCACCTTCCTGACGACTGTGATTGGTCTGGTACCGCTCACATTCGGGCTGAATATTGACTTTGTTGGATTGTTGGCAGATCTAGCGCCAAATATCCAGTTTGGATCGCAGAATACTCAATTCTGGGGGCCTATGGGCATTGCGATCATCAGCGGGTTGTCTTTTTCAACATTCCTCACTCTGGTTATCGTGCCGGTCATGTACTCTGCCTTTGACTCCTGGTTCTTCCTCTTCTTTAGTGGACAATTCATTTTCAGACCTCAACGAGATAAAGAAGATGTCCGCCGAGATCGAAGGAAGTGGCGTTAACACACTGCTGTCTATTTCGAAAGCCCCGGCAGTAAATTTGGTGGTTTTAATCTGGTTGCTCGGTACAGGACGTTGCTCCCCCTGCGGATGAGGACGTCGTCGTATCCTTAATTGCAATTTTGAATCTGACTCTGCTCAGAATGGTTTAATGGATTGGAACAGATACAATCGAAGTCCATCCTGCCTCATTCTCCTCGATTCCAGCTTTATCCACTTCGTTCATGGTAGTGCCTAACTCTTTAGCCTCCTATTTGAGTTCTCATAAAGAAACTGCAACGCCGCAGTCCGCCAAATGAGAGCTCTGGCGGATTTTGCCGATGCAAATCTGCGAATATTTGACAGACCACCCCCGAAACCCGATACAAAGGATATCTATCTGATCGGGATTTGCGGTACAGGGATGGGAGCACTGGCAGGCCTCCTGGGGGAGGCAGGATACGCGGTACGTGGATCTGACAGTGGGGTCTATCCCCCGATGAGCACGTTCCTGCAGAACCAGGGGATCCCCGTCTACGATGGATATTCAGATAAGAACCTGACTCCCCTGCCCGACTTGGTCATCCCTGGCAATGCCTGTGTACCGACCCATCCCGAAGCAACCCTGGCCAGAGAACAATCCATCCCACAATTGTCGCTTCCTGAAGCACTCCACCACTTTTTCCTAAAAGACCGCCGAAACCTGGTCGTTGCTGGAACGCACGGAAAAACAACAACAACTGGAATGCTGGTACATTTGCTACGAACTGCTGGGCGGGATCCAGGTTTTTTGATCGGAGGCGTGCTACAGGATCTTGAGCAAAGCTTCTCCATCGGAACCGCTCCCCAATTCGTGATTGAAGGAGATGAATACGACAGCGCCTATTTTGATAAGAATCCTAAATTCTTGCACTATGCACCGCAGGTTGCAATTGTGACCTCCATGGAATTTGATCATGCGGATATCTATGCATCATGGGAAGAGTATCAGGAAGCATTTGAAGCTTTCACGAAATTGATTCCTCCCGATGGCCTACTGGTCCTCTCCGGTGACACTACCGTGAAGTTGAACACCAGTGCGGCTCCTGTACTGACCTATGGACTGGACCCGCATCATGATGTCTCTGGACAGGTGACCCACACCTCCGATAAGGGAATCGAATTCAACCTGCACTATCTCGGACAGGATCTAGGACAAATGCTGCTGCCCATGAGTGGAAGTTATAATCTTCGCAATGCACTTGCAGCTAGTGCCGTTGCCCTGCATGAAGGATTAACTGCAGTTGAAATCGCAAATGGACTCTCCTCTTTCCCTGGTGTAAAACGACGACAGGAAATCCTGGGCGAACCTGCCGGTATCCTGGTCGTTGACGATTTTGCACATCATCCGACTGCAGTGCGTGCAACCATTCAAGCGGCAGCAGAGCGCTGGCCCAACCGGCGATTACTCGCCGTGTTCGAACCACGCTCCAACTCCAGCCGCCGAAAAATATTTGAAGCTCCGTATGGAGAAGCGTTCCAGGGAGCAGCGAGAGCCTACTTGTGTGCTCCACCATTTCGTCATAATGATGTACGGGAGCACTTCATGGATATTCAGACGGTCCTGAAACGGATTCGATCAATGGGTACGCAGGCCCAATCCTTTGAGTCTGCCTCTTCTTTACTTGAGGCGCTTCTCGAAGATGCATGTTCTGACGATGTGATCTTGATCATGAGCAATGGAAGCTTTAGTGGGTTGCATCAGGATTTACTGATTGCTCTATCTGCACACAACCGGTAAATGTCGGGAATCGTTGGACACATACTGATCCTGATCGCTTTTGTGAGCTGCATCCTGTCTGTCTTTGCATTCTATCAGGCTACTGAACGGAAGCATCATGGACAGACTTTTTACCGTCTAGGGAAAACGCTGTGGGGCGTGATGACCGTCTGCCTTTTCAGTGCGTGGCTACTTCTGATTGTCCTTATTGCGACCCACCAGTTCCAGTACAATTATGTTTGGGCTCATTCATCCCGGGATTTACCCTTTCATTTCCTGTTTTCCGCAAGTTGGGAGGGTCAGGAAGGCTCTTTCCTGCTTTGGATCATCATGAACTGCCTGATGGGGTTTGCATTAATTCGGTGGGCCGCACCGGATTACAAAGCCCCTGTGATGACGGTTGTGGCGTTTTGCCAGGCTTTCCTTCTTATGATGATTGTGGGGATCCGGCTTGGTTCCATTGAGATTGGTGCGGCCCCCTTTGCAACACTGGTAGAAGCGAACCCAGATGCTCCCATCTTTCAGTCGAACCCAGATTTTGTGCCTGCAGACGGAACGGGTCTTAATGATCTCCTGCAAAACTACTGGATGGTAATCCATCCTCCGATGCTTTTCGTCGGGTTCACCACAATGATCGCACCCTTTGCCTTTGCCGTGGTTGCGCTTTGGAAACGGCGCTATACACAGTGGGTGCGACCTGCACTCCCCTGGACACTGATTAGCGTCATGTGTCTCGGTATCGGAATCGCCATGGGCGGCTACTGGGCCTATGAGACGTTGAACTTTGGTGGATACTGGGCCTGGGATCCAGTGGAAAATTCTTCATTCGTACCATGGCTGGTCGGAATCGCTGCGGTGCATCTGATGCTTATTCAGCGCAAGGGGGGGATCGGACATAAGGCAGCTCTCTTTTTGTCTATCCTAGCCTATATCCTGGTGGTCTACTCGACCTTTTTGACACGGAGCGGCATTCTGGGAGACGCTTCCGTCCATGCATTCGTTGATCTTGGGCTCTATAACCAGCTCCTGATCTGGATTCTGGCGATGGGGCTTTTAGGGTTTGGATTGTTTGTGTGGCGCTACCGCGATCTCCCTGCTGCGCAGCAGGAGGCTCATTTTCTGTCACGTGAGTTTCTGGTATTCTCAGGGGCTGTCCTTTTGGTCGTGATTGCAGCGGTGGTGATCCTAGGTACTAGTGCCCCCATATTCGGAAAACTGTTCAACAACAACCCGGCAACAGTCTCCATTGATTTTTACAATGAATGGACCCTGCCAATCACAGTAGGGATTTTATTCTTAGCCGGCCTGGGGCAACTTTTCTGGTGGACCAAGATGAACATCCAGAAGATAAACCGTGTCCTGATCTGGCCTGTACTTTTGGCCACTTTCAGCACTGTCATCGTATTGATTCTGACCCCATTTGCGGCAGAAACAGTTTTAGAGGGGCAGACCTTCTGGCAGCGCCACGGCTATGGAATTCAGTTGATGCTGCTCCTTTTTATGGCGTTTTTTGCCTTCTACGGCAATTTTTCTGTGCTCTGGCGGATCGGACGGGGAAACTTGAAATTAGCAGGTGGAGCACTTGCACATGTGGGCTTGGGCGTGATGGTCATCGGCATCATTGCATCCTCTGGATTCAGCCGAGCAATCTCGGATGCACCGCGAGGCAGTGACCGGGACAACTTTGTCGTGGAGCAGGGCCAGCCTACGCGTGTTGCAGGATATGAGGTATCCTACATCGGAACCGAACCTGGAGAGCGCGGACATACTCGCTTTGTGCTTGATTTTACCGATCCGAGCGGACAATCCTTTCGCCTCAAACCCGTTGCCTATGAGTCTAGTACGGGCCAATGGATACAGCACCCGGACCTCAAACCCTACTTCGAAAAAGATGTCTACGTTGCGGTCACACCTCGTCAAATGCTAGACAATGGGGACTTGGAGAATGAGCTTGTTTTGCGCCGAGGACAAAGTACCCTCATTAATAATGGTGCCTATCAGGTTACCTTCATCGGATTCGATACCAGAGTGGACTTACAATCTGTCCTGAGTGAGAAAGAAGTGGCACGCACAGAAATTGCCGTAGGTGCGGTGCTGCAGGTCGTTGAGGTGAGCACCAATCTGATTGAGGAGGTGATCCCGATTTATGTGATTCGTACTGACCGCAGTGTGAACCCCATTGGTGCACGATTCGGAGGAATTGGGTACTATTTCACGGGTATGAATGTCGACACCGGAGAGATCACGCTCTCCCTCGACGGTGCGACTGCAGCGGACTATGTCGTGGTACAGGCACAGGAAAAACCGGCAATCAGTCTTGTCTGGATTGGAATTATCCTGCTCAGTGGTGGTTTTCTTTTATCTGCATCCCGGCGGATTATAGACCTGCACTGGGACGCTTCCCGGGGTTAACCAGCTCCGGGAAATCTGGCTTCAGGAATGAACAATTGCTTCGCGGGCGAGCTCGCGACCCGTGTGCGTTAACTCTAAATACTCTCCAACTGTGTGCAGCAAGTTCTGCGATGCAGCCCGGGTAACTACCCCTTGCGCAAAAGACTCCTCCCATGCCATGTGGCCCTGCAGGTGATCAATACGACACTCTTGCTCTGCCTCGGGTGTCGCCTCATGTTGCAGTAGATGGATGACCAACATCTTGATGGCAAACTGCCACTTCTGGCGCTTTCTTCGTTTCCATGCAGCTAATAATCCCTGCTCCGGGGCTACACAAAACAGAATGGCAAACTGTAAGCCGACCATGACCGCCATACACCCTGCAATTGACGCATCAAAGAGATGTGCCACCCAGTACCCTGATATCGAGGCGGTAATGCCCAGAGCTACACTGTAGAGGATCATGTGCCCAAACCGATTGGTGACCAAGTAAGCACTTACTGGAGGCCCAACCATGAGGGCAACAACCAGAATTGATCCAACGGCATCAAATGCAGCGACCGCGGTCATGGATACCAGTCCCATCAACACATAGTGAAGTACCCCCGGCAAAAATCCCAGCGTTGCACAGAGAGCACCATCAAATGTGGCCAGCTTCAGTTCTTTGTAGAACAGAAGTATATACCCCATGCAGAGTAGCCCAACGCCCCCTGTCGCATACAGAGCCTGGGGGCCCAGGTCATATCCTGCAATTTCCAGACGATCAAATGGCACAAACGCCAATTCCCCCAACAGCACGGCATCCGTATCCAGATGCACATCACTAGCAAACCGTGCAATCAAGATCACACCGACGGCAAACAGACTCGAGAACACCAACCCAATCGCGGCATCTTCACGCACACGATCTGTCTTTCGTATCCATTCAACCAATACGACTGTGAGTAGGCCCGCTGCCGCCCCACCCAATATGAGTAGTGGGGACGACAGATTTCCAGTTAGAAAAAAGCCGACCACTATGCCAGGCAGAATTGCGTGACTGATCGCATCACTCATCATCGCCATCCGCCTCAGAACGAGGAACGTCCCGGGAAGCGCACACGCGGCGGCAACGATAGCAGCTACCAATTGGATTTCCAACTGAAACGTACTCATCGGATCCGCTCACCTAAGAGCCTATTACAGGTCAGAATCCCATCTGGAGTCAGCGCCCACGCCCCGCTGTCGTACATCTTTACCAGCCCCCTGCCTTCCAATCTACGTAGCTGCCGATAAAGCGTACCTTTCTTTGGGTGGATGACTCTCAGGGCGGTCTCCATATGCGGGTATCCCAAATCGTCATGCTTTCTTGCTAACTCAAATAAGTCCAGTAGAACTGCCTCGCTCTTGAGTTTACGATTCTGGACCGTTTGGCGAGCCTGCTGCCAAATAATTCCGCGATGTGGTGCAATTAGTATGGATACAACGACGAACCCACCAGCACATACCACAATGGTTGGACCAGTCGGTAGATTCGAGGTGGTCGTACTCAACAATGCCCCACCGACCCCACAGAGAGCCCCTGTAACCATTGAGATCAACGCCATGACTCCCAAGTTATCCGTCCACTGACGCGCCGCTGCTGCAGGTGCAATGATCATGGCACTCATCAGAACTACTCCCACGGTCTGGAGCCCGATCACAATTGCAACTACCAGAAGTGTCGTTAACCCGATATCCAACCAGCGCACTGGCAATACCAGACTGTGCGCAAACTCTGGGTCAAAGGCAAGCAGCTTGAACTCTTTCCAAAACAAGAGCAAAGCCACCAACACAATCCCACCCAAGACCGTCATCGTAATGACATCTCCTACAACAAGGGATGCTGCCTGACCAAACAGAAACGAATCAAGTCCCGCCTGATTGGCATTGGGATATTTCTGTATAAAGGTCAGAAGTACCAGACCGGCACCAAAGAACACCGACAATACAAGCCCAAGGGCACTGTCGTACTTGACGCGTGTACTTGTGGTTACAAGTAAAACAACTGCTGTGGCTAACCATCCGGCCAAGCCTGCTCCCACCATTAAAACTAGAGAAGCTTTACTGCTGGTCAGAATAAACGCAAGGCCAATTCCCGGCAAAGCTGCATGCGACACGGCATCTCCCAGCAAGCTCTGCCTTCGCAGCACTGCAAACGTGCCCAACGCACCGCTTACAGCACCGAGTATGGCAGTACCGAGTGTGACCGTGCGGAGCGTATAGTCGTCGAAGAACTGCTCCATGCTTATTGTGCATCCTTGATGATTGCAATGCGCCCTCCATAGGTAAGTCCCAGATTCGTATCTGTGAACGCTTCTGAGACGGGTCCACTTGCAATGCGGCGTACATTCAAAAGCAAGACTTCATCGAAATAGGTTGAGACCGTCTGGAGATCATGATGTACGACCAGAACCGTTTTTCCGGATGAGCGCAGAGAGTGCAGGATGTCAATAATCGCACGTTCGGTCGTCGCATCTACACCCTGCAGGGGCTCATCCATAAGGTATACACGAGCGTCTTGGATCAGGGCACGTGCCAAAAATACGCGCTGCCGCTGCCCTCCGGATAATTGGCTGATTTGACGATGAGCAAACCCGGCCATATCAACCTTTTCGAGCGCAGCTATCGCTTCCTTGCGCTCGCTACGACCGGGCCGGCGAATCCAACCAAGCCGACCGTACAGCCCCATCAAGACCACATCCAATACGCTGGTTGGGAAATCCCAGTCTACCGTTCCACGTTGCGGCACGTACCCTACAGACGAAGCTACATTGCGGTACGGCTTCCCCAAGATGCGGACCTGGCCAGCCGCCGGCTTCATCAATCCCAGAATTGCTTTGATCAGGGTCGTCTTCCCCGCACCGTTGGGACCAACAACCGCCATCAATACTCCCGAAGCAACATCCAAATCAATGTCCCACAGGACCGGACGTTCTCGATAGGCTACGGTAAGGTCACGAACTTCTATTGCGTTCACCATTGGAAAGCGCCTTGACGATTGTATCAATGTTGTGTCGAATCATCCCCAAATAGGTCGATGCCGGGGTAGATGCCCCTCCCAGTGCATCTCCGTACAATGTACCACCAATGCTTACCTCAAAGCCTCTGGCTTTTACGGCTTCCCGTACCGCTTCAATGCCACGTGGAGAAACCGAAGACTCAATAAACATTGCTGGAATTCTTCGCTCAGCCACCAGAGTTGCCAGATCCTGCACATCTGCCATTCCCGCTTCTAGCACAGTGGAAATCCCTTGAAGACCATGCACTTCGAGACCATAAGCCTGCCCAAAGTATCCAAATGCATCATGCGATGTTACGAGTACCCGCTTCTGTTCGGGAATCTCGGCAACCCTTCTTCGCACATACGCATCCACCTCCATCAATTCAATGGCGTAGGCTTCTCCATGTGATGAAAACAACTCTTCACGCCCGGGATCCAATGCTCCAAGTGCATTTGCAAGAGCCTGTGCAGCTTGGGCCCAAAGCGTTGCATCAAACCATACATGAGGGTCATAATTCCCCTGAAAGAGTTCCGATGTGATCAAGAGGCTATCGGGTACACCGACTTCGGCAACTGCAATCGTTGCTCTTCCTTGTTCTTTTATTGCCTCAAAGAGATCTCCCATCTTCCCCTCCAGGTGCAACCCATTGTAGACAACAAGATCGGCTTCGGCCATTCTCGAAACATCCCGCGCACTAGCCTTATAGAGATGCGGATCCACTCCCGGTCCCATTAACGATTCCACCACCACCTCCGAGCCGCCAACCTCACGAACCAGATCTGCAATGATGCTTGTCGTAGCCACAACCCTGATTGCGCGATCAGAAAGTAGATTATCTGAACTCTCCATTGGAGTACAGTAGGCCAACAAACTCAGTCCTACGAGGCATCCGATGAGTGTACGCATTCGGCTAATTATAAATTTAGTCTTGCCTAAAACTTGATAAAGGCGAAACTGTTGCCGAGTTGATCGTTACGATTTTGGTATTCGACAGCACAACGAGCTCTACGAGCTGAGGGCTAGGACCTACAACAGTATCATCGTACGTGTGTGGTGCTACATCCAACCCAATGTACTACCTCTTGACTTTGCCCAATTTATTCAGGCCCTACCCCATGTTTGAGCTTCCAAGAGGATCTAGAGGTTCTTTCTCCTCCGTATATGCGGTTATTGTCGATTATTCAGTTCACTTCTTTACCAGTTTTCCTGTCTTACTGGCACCAGATTCTGCCATTATCTGGTACAGGTAGATTCCCGGGGGTATATCTAATTCTGTCAAGCGAATGTACTGTTTCTTGCCTGCCGCCACTGATACATTTGGCAACGACAAAACCTCTCTCCCCAAGACGTCTAGCAACTGGATACTCACGACCGTTTGAACTGGTGAATCGATCACAAACGTAGTGTGATCCGTTATGGGATTGGGATAGTTTGTGGGGACTCTGAATTCCGCATAACGTGGGGCATTCTCCACACTCGTGCCAATTCTACATTGTGGAACCTCCATCGCCAAGGTACTTCCTGAATCTATACAATTATTCAGCGCTTGGGCAAGGGCATCTTTTTCGGCTTGATCAATCGTTAGATCATACTTGCTCTTTACGTCTACGATTCTGGCAGCGTACCAGCATACATTTTGATCCGGTTGCCACTCAGCGAAGTCCTTCGCTATTTTCTGGTAGCGATTCAGATAGGGTTCTGCCAAAGTCAAGTTTAGTAGGTCGGCATCAAAAGAACGCTTTTCCTCATTGCTCCGTGCACACATACCTGAACTGTGTGCCTCTGAAACTGCTACGATATGCTCTATATCTGATTCTCTCAGAGACTCAAAGCACATGCCGTCGTAGGGTGAAAACATCCCCCCTTGTTCCTCTACGATTTGCTGTTCAATATCTCTCACACCTGACGAGTATTCACTACGATCATAATCAGTGCACCAGTTTTCAGGTTCTACCTTCAGCGTATTTAAACTGTCCAGTACGGCTTGTGCCTGGAGCGCTCGCGCCGCACAGTGCACCGCAAGGACGGACACAAGCAGGTGAGGAAAGAATCGCAGAATCGTGTAGTGCATGGTGTCCGGTCAGGTTAGAAATCAGTCCGGATACGAAAGTATCGGCAAAAACAATGATCTGAAACGCCCGATTATTAGTTAGGATAATTCCTGGATTTTATTCTATTTCGTGTGTAAAAATCACTGCCCTACTGACGCACATCTTGATCAGATAGCCGTCTTGAATCCCATAATTTTGCATCTCGTGAATCCCAGCGAGCTGTGAGAAACACATTTATGGTTCAAACTATGCAATCGCCCCACCGCAGCTGCTTCCTGCCCCGGCTGTGCATCCATAACAATGACGTGCCGTACGTATTGCATGGTCCTGCCAAGTAGCAAGATCAAAATCCCGTACATGCGGCCTAGGGATATCCATGCGCATCTCCAATTGCTGATTAAAATCACAATCATATAAATATCCATCCCAGCTTATGGAGAGTGTATTTCGACACATCAACCCTGCAATTGTCGAAGGATTGAATGCTTGCAACAGTCTGTTCAAGTAAAGCTTTACCTGATTCGTGTCTACAAGCCACTCCAGGTATCGTGACATTGGCAAGTTATTGAGCGTCAGCAGTTGATCAAAACTGACCTCGTAATTGCGTGCCAAAGCCGTCTTCCATTCTGCTTCCAGGGAGGACTGATTCCCTGACAGGAACGCTCCAACAGGATTTGTCACCAAGACCAATTTGCGACGCGGGTCTCCCTGCCCATACCCGGCCTGATTCAAGCGCTGGAGTGCCTGGATGGATTTGCGGTACGTCCCATCTCCACGCTGCGCATCGGTACCGATTTTGCGGTAATGGGGCAACGAACAAACAACTTCTACGCCCCGGTCTGCAAACCATTCAGGTAAATGTTCATAGGGGCGAGTAAGCAAAATCGTGAGGTTACATCGATCAAGAACACGAAGCCCTCGGTGCACACATTCCTCAACGAGATACTCAAAATTAGAGTTAAGTTCAGGAGCTCCGCCCGTAAGGTCAACTGCCTGGGCCCCAGATCGGTCAATCGCCCGCAGGCAAGCATCAACGGTCTCCCGGTCCATGTTCTCATGGGTACGATCCGGCCCTGCATCAACATGACAGTGTCGGCAGGTCATATTACAAAGCTTACCAAGGTTGATCTGCACAATCTCCAACCTGTCCGGCTTCAGCCGTGGCCACCCGCAGGAAGCTAAATCAAGCTCAAACTGACCGCTGTTTGTTGGCCCTCCGGTCGTACGTACAGCGTTAAGCACCTTCAATTGCTCCTCGGGATGTGCCAGTGGAGCAACCCGAGCAGACAGCGAAGACGTGGCACGTGGGCCCTGAGGAAGTGTATTCAAAGCAATCATCTCTCAGATCTGAGTCCCATCCAAAATTACATCGTTAAGCGCTTCACCTGGTCGAGCATCTGCACTCCATGCACCAATGCCGCACCGCCTCGAATTGCAGTCGCCACATGTACTGCTTCGGTCATCTGTTCTAAATCCGAACCCGTTTCCAGACATGCCGTCGTGTACGCATCAATGCAGTATGGGCATTGAACGGTGTTGGCCACTGCCAAGGCAATCAATGCCTTCTCCCTGGCTGTTAAGGCTCCTTCCTCAAATACCTTGTTGTAGTAGGTGAAGAATGCGTCGGCCAATTCCTGATTTCCCTCAGCAATCTCTCCGAACCGGGGTAGGTGTGAACGATGATAATAATGATCCATGAACGATGTGATTAGAGGTCTTGAGATTGCCGCCGGGCTCGGATGGTAAGGCTTGCAAGTCCATCCTGCTTGTTAATAATTTCAAGAGGCCGGAAGCGTACGACTTCCGGCTCCGTGAATCCTGCCTGTGCAATCAATTCCAGATAGGCGTCTTTTTCCGCCGCCCCGGCAACGCAACCGGCAGCTTCCTCTGCCTTCCTTATCAGTCCAGGATCTGGATTCCCAACCGTCACCACATCTGAGATGATGAAGCGGCCACCTGGCCGCAGTACACGGGCGATCTCCGAGTAAGCTTTTTCTTTATCCGGGACCAGATTCAGTGTGCAATTGCTGATGACAACATCAATGGAAGCATCTTGAATTGGAAGATCCTCAATATCCCCCTCTTGGAAAAACGTATTATCCATTTCCACAGCAATTGCATTTTCTTTTGCCTTTGCAACCATGGATGGAGCCAAATCGACACCAAGAACCTTTCCTTTTTTTCCTACGAGTGGTGCAGCAATCATTGCATCAAGGCCAGCACCAGATCCCAAGTCGAGTACGGTCTCTCCCGGTTTCAGGTCTGCATAATCCACCGGAGTCCCACAACCCAATCCCAAGTCAGCCTCTACCTGGTAACCGGGAGTATCCTGATAAGCAAATTCATCCACCATGCGGCATCCACAATCCCGCTCCCCCCGGGCAATTGCATCGTACTTTTCACGCACAGTTTCTTTGACTGTGCAGCATGCTTGATCAGACTGTAACATCTCCATTTATCTGTTGATGAGCCTCATTTTATTTCTTCAGTGACCTCCAAAGAGAGCCTTATGGCTTTACCATCTCATAACAGCCCCCGCTTCATTCCCTAGTATACCTCCATGGTCTTTTCCTGCTCCTGATACTGCAATTCATAGAGCGTCTGGTAGAGGCCGCCAGCTGCAACTAATTCGTCATGCGTTCCCTGCTCTCTTAAAATTCCTTTGTGAAGCACAAGGATGGTATCCGAGTGACGGATTGTTGACAGTCGATGGGCAATGACCAAGGAGGTCCTCCCTTCCAGTACCCTTTCAAGAGCGTGTTGGATGATATGTTCCGTTTCCGTATCAATACTGGAGGTCGCTTCGTCGAGTACTAAGATATCTGGATCATGTGCTAGGACACGAACAAATGAGAGTAATTGCCTTTGTCCCTGTGAAAGGGATACTCCCCGCTCACCTACATCATGGTGGTACTGTTTCGGAAGCTGTTCAATGAATTGATCTGCTCCGATCGCGCTTGCAGCCTGCTTCACCTGAGCGAGGGAAATATCAGGGTTTCCCAGCGAAATATTGCGACATATCGATCCCGAGAATAGAAAAACATCCTGTAACACCAAACCAATACGCCACCGCAGATACTTGATTCGGAGTGTACGGATATCCTTCCCATCCAGAAGGATTTGTCCCTTCTGAATATCATAAAAACGCATGAGGAGGCTGATAATCGTTGTTTTTCCGCTACCTGTTGCTCCTACAATTGCTGCATTCTGCCCTCTACTAATCGTAAACGATACCCCCCGTAATACCCAATCTGGCGTTCCATCATCCAAGTTTTTATAGGCAAACCAGACATCATCAAAAACAATATCTCCTTCAAACCTTTGTGGAGGATCCTGCACTTCCACATCGGGCAGTGACTGATCATTGTCAAGCACGTCGAAAATACGTTCTGCACCCGCCATCGCACCTTGAAGCGTATTAAACTGCTCTGATAAATTCCGAATCGGCTCAAAGAATTGTCGACAGTATTGAATGAAGGCAATCAGAATCCCAACGGTCAGTGCACCGCCGATTGCACTGACCCCACCTGTCCATAGCACAAATCCTATCGCGGTTGATGCAATGATGTCCACCGCAGGCCAAAAGAGTGAGTGGTAAAAGACTGTTTTGAGCTGCGCGGTCTGATGCTCATCATTGATTTTTTCAAAACGTTCCATCTCCACCTTCTCCCGACCGAAAAGCTGTACAATCAGCATCCCCGTTACATGCTCCTGCATGAACGAATTCAGACGTGCGACCTGCTTACGCGTCTCCCGGTATTGTCCTCGAACGTTTCGTTTAAACCATAGCGTCACCAACAGCATGAACGGCATCACGCACAACGTAACCAGTGCAAGAACCCAGTTGAGGCTGAACATGAATGCCGCAATGAACACCAGTTTGAACATATCCCCCATAATCACTACAATTCCCGCGGAAAGTACATCCGCTAGCGCCTCCACATCCGATGTCGTACGGGTGATCAGTCGCCCGATGGGCGTCCGATCAAAGAAAGAGAGGGATTGCCTCTGTACATGGCGAAAAACACGTACACGCACATCGTAAATCGCCTGCTGCCCAATCCACTGGGTGAAGTACGCATTCGTATACACCAATGCCCCCTCCAATGCTATCGCTCCCAACAGGGCAGTGATTAATAAAGATAAACCGTCCAGTTCGCCGGGGACAATGTGATGGTCAATCGCCAAACGAATCAACCACGGGCGGAGTGGACCCAAAAACGAAGCCAGAAGCACCAGGCAAAATGCAAGAATTACCCAATGCTTATAGGGTATCAGGTATCCGATGATGCGCCTTAATAATCTCCGATCCAGACCTTTTGCTTTATTCATTCGGGGAATCGGTCTGTGATGTGTCACCTTCGAAAACGATAGAATACTCGCGATATTCTTCCGCAATCTCCGTGTTATAGAAAACCGCTATTGCCTCTTGCCTGAGAAGCGTCACGTCTGAATATCTGGCACTGAAATGAGTCAGTAGCAACTTACCTGCACCAGCTGTCTTCGCCAGTAACGCCGCATCACGTGCTGTACTATGCCCGGTGGAGGAGGCACGCTCTGTATCCTCCTGACTGAACGTGGCATCATGCACCAGTAAATCTGCATCCCCGGCAAGATCCAATCCCCCCTCACATGGACGTGTATCAGTGACATATGCGAAGGCTCCCCGTGACCGCTTCTTCACCTGATCGGGAGAAACCGTTCGCCCATCTGGTAGCTGAATAGTATGCCCCGCAGCTAGCCTTTGAAACTGTTCTTGCTGATCTATCCCGTGCGCATGTGCCAACACACCATCAATTTGGTTTGGCCCATCTATTTTTTCCACACGATAACCAACACAGAATCTGCCGTGATCCAATGGCGCAGCACGGACCTGTAGCCCATGCCCCCGGTAGACTTCTTGCGATTTACAGTCTTCCTCCAGTACTACGTATTGAATTTGAAAATGAATTTCCCCCGGTCGAAGTCCTGGGATCGCTCCTATGATATCTATAAGCTCCCGGGGAGCTACGATCGTAAGTGGGGGCTCGCGTCGCTCCAGGGACATTGAGATCAGGAGCCCAAAAATCCCCAGATAATGATCTCCATGCAAGTGCGAAATAAAGATTGCCCGGATACGACTCCTACGAATCCCTGCTTTCAGGAGACGGAACTGCGTCCCGTCCCCACAATCAAAAAGGAGCACCTTTCCCCGGCTTCGGAGCACATAGGCAGATAATCCCCGATCCTGAACAATCGTCGCTGAAGATGTCCCCAATGGTATTAATTCCATCAACTTACTGCAATGCTTCGAGCCTTTCTTCAAGTAATTGGCGCTGATACATCTGTGCATAGAGTCCATTCTGCTGCATAAGAGACTCATGCGTCCCACGCTCTACAATACGCCCCTGATCAAGTACAATGATCTGATCTACCCCCTTTATACTTGAAATGCGATGACTGATCATGACCATGGTATGATGCCCCTGCCTTTTACGCAGATGCTCAAGGATACGAGACTCAGTGTTTGTATCTACACTGCTGAGCGCATCATCTAAAATGAATATTCGTGGCTGCCGGATCAATGCACGAGCGATGGTCGTTCGCTGGGCTTGTCCGCCGGAGAGTGAGACCCCTCGTTCCCCCACCCCACTATTGAGTCCTTCTGGAAATTCCAGAACGGTTTCGAGAAGCTCCGCTTCAAATGCCGCCTGACGGATTTCTTCTTCCGATGCATCCACCGTTCCAAAAGCAATATTATTCCCTATCGAATCGCTGAACAGAAATACATCCTGCGGAACATACCCAATCTTTTCCCTGAGCACACTGAGTGGCAATTTTTGTACATCTCGGCCATCAATCAAGACCCGCCCCCTCGTTGGCTCCGCCAGACGACCAATCAGATCTATCAAGGTTGACTTCCCTGATCCTGTTTTCCCAACAATGGCAAGACTCTTTCCGGCAGGCACATCAAAGGATAAATCCCGAAGTGCATACGGAAGATGCTCTTCGTACCGGAATGATACATTTTGAAAAGTGACTCGTCCGTCAATCTTTCTGATCGAATGATTCGTAAGGGAACCATCCGATATATCTGGCTCCTGATCCAAGACGTCATAAATTCGCTCTGAAGAAGCGCTAGCCCGCTGCATCATAGAAATAACAAGACCAAATGCAGCGACCGGCCATGTCATGAGCGCAACATAGATAATGTATTCTGCAATGTTTCCTATTGTAATAATTCCCTCGGAGACCAGACGTCCACCCATCCAGACGACCGCGATTTCCGACAACCCGACGACAATCACAAAAGCCGGTCTCCACGCCGACTCTACTCGCGCAAGACCGAGCATTCTCGTCTTGTAGGAACGGCTTTCTTTCTCGAATGCCTGGGTCTCCGTCTCTTCCCGCGCATAGGCTTTCACCAACCGAATCCCTGAAAGTGTTTCCTGAACACGGCTTGTGAGTTGTGCGTACTGACGCTGAAGTGCCTCGCTACGCTTATGCACAAAGTGTGCAATAATGAACATTGACACGGCAAGAATAGACATTGGCATGAGTGCATAAAATGTCAATGTCGGCGAGATAATGAGCATGGCCGTAATCGCAGTAATCACAATCACGAGGGCTCTGGTAGAGTACATGATCGCCGGTCCGATATAGCGGCGTACCTGCTCAATATCGCTTGTCGCACGTGTAATTACGTCTCCAGTCCTTGCCCGGTGATAGAAATTGGCTGAGAGTTTTTGCAGGTGATCATACAATGCATTGCGCATATCGAATTCGATATGGCGTGAAGCTACGATCACGGTCTGCCGCATCAAAAACGTAAATGCTCCGTTTGCCAAACTCAGGCCAATGATGATCAGACCGAAAATCAGAAGCGTCCAGAAAAAATCCCAGTACAATGTGTGTTGTAGGGCAGTTGCTTCAAATTGCCGGTAAAGTCTCTCAAAACGGGGAAGGCTATCAATGGCTTGCCGAACCACGACGGGCACTGCAATTGCAAAAATTGCAGAGATCATCGTAAATAGGAGGCCCGGTACGAACAACCGCCAGTAGCGTATAAAGTAGTGGTTTAGCCGGGAGAGGGATTGCATTGAAATGGAACTGGATTGACGGCAAACGCAGTGTAGGCGAATTCGGATCCGTAAAGCTAAAGAATAAGCCCGGTTTTGATCACACCAAACTAATTAAGATCCATGAATCAACAACTTCGAGATATCCGTCTGATTGGAGTCCCAATGGATCTGGGCCAAGATTTACGTGGAGTAGATGTGGGACCCAGTGCACTTCGTTATGCTGGGCTTGCAGATCGTCTACGCCGATTGGGACATCGAGTGACTGATTGCGGAAACATTCCTACCGCACTTCGGGCCTCGCTCGATGCGTATGATGACTATGTTGAACCGATCCGGGATACCTGCAATCTGTTGTATAAAGAGGTTCGCCGTACACTCGCTCGGGGACAATTCCCTCTGGTCATGGGAGGCGATCATTCAATTGCGATTGGAAGTATCGGAGGGGCAACCCATGATGGACCGAAAGGGATTATCTGGATTGATGCGCATGCAGATTATAATACTCCCGCATCTTCACCCAGCGGAAATATTCATGGAATGCCAATGGCAGTTCTTTGCGGATCTGGATCCGAGCGATTGACCAGCGTGGGGCGCTCCGGCCCAAAACTGCGCTCAGAAGATATTGCAATGATTGCGCTGCGCGATCTGGACGTAGCAGAGCGCCGCATTTTGCAGGAATCCCGGATGGGCATCTATACGATGCGGGACATTGATGAGCGTGGCATTGCCGCGGTTGTAAAATCGGCCCTCAACCAGCTTGAACACTGTGAAAGTCTGCATGTCAGCTTTGACGTAGACAGCGTCGATCCATATTTTGCACCAGGAGTCGGAACGCCCGTTGAGGGTGGTCTCCGCCCACGAGAAGCACACCTGCTGATGGAACTGATTGCAGAAGATGGTCGCTTGGCCTCGGCAGAAGTCGTCGAGATCAACCCCATTATCGATGAGCGGAACCGTACTGCCGAACTGGCTGCCAACCTTTTGGCATCCCTCTTGGGGAAAACGATCCTCTAAGCCATCACATATACGCTGCCAGAAATTTTTTCCGTGATCGACACTTCTCCCCGATTCTCGACTCTAACGATCATCCCATTCCTCTGTCGTCTAACGATACGGACCTCACATCCTGGCATTAGGCCAATATCTTCCAACAAACCCAATAAGCTTGTATCTGTATCCGAGAGGTGATGAATCGCCAGCGGCTGAGCGGTGGGAGCATCTGAGAGTGCGACGGTCTTTGCACGGACCATCTTGAGATCCTGTGTCGGAATCGGATGCCCATGCGGGTCATGGGTTGGATACCCCAACAGAGCATCTATGCGCTCTTCAAAATCCTCAGATATATGATGCTCCAGATGTTCTGCCTCATCATGCATCTTTTCCCAGGAGTAACCCAGGATTTCTCTGAGGTAGGTTTCTAGGAGTCGGTGATGGCGAATGATTTCCAACGCAATTTTTTCTCCGGCCTCTGTGAGCGTGACTCCCTTATAGGATTCATGCACTACTAGCTTCATTCTATCCAGGCGCTTAATCATACCTGTCACAGATGCGGCTGACACATTCATTGCACGAGCAATATCCGTGGTCGTGACCACAACATTCTCTTCCTGGATCAAAAAGATCACTTTTAGATAATCCTGGATGGCCGGGCTAAGCATCGTGATAAATCAATAAATCGTAAACTCTTACTGCTATAACAGTTGATAGTCCCTGCCCGAAGATAATACAGATCTGACAACGGTAGAAGCTGTCTGTGCTATTTTGTATCAATCTGAAGCCAAGTCAATCGAAGGGCAAATTTTGCCTTTTGCGGGTGGAGTAGTTACCTGGTTCCGATTTGGATTTTACCCGGCAAGTCGACATGCAGGTCGATGCCGACTCCTGAACCACCTCGTCCTCAATGCAAAGCGTCACTCCACATCATTATCCACAATCGTCAATGTCCCCACTCCGCGATCAATCACGGCATTTTTCGGCTTCGAAAGCGTCACGGACAACTGCTCCTGCCCCTCAGCAATCACATCATCCACAATCTCCACCAAAATCACCCCGTGCGTAGCCTGCGGCTCAAACACCAGCATCCCGCGTGATGACACATAGTCCGAAGGCGCCTCTGCCGTGAGATCCGAAGTCGTATATCGTACCGTCACCTCCTCATCCGAAGGACGGCTCAACTCCACACGCAACTCGCCCACCTTCATATCCTCCCGGAGTGTAAGATCATAGATCGACAGAGACGGCGGCGCAAGGTCGTTATCGGTGATTGTCACTCCCCCAAACGGGTCACCTCCACATAACCGCCGCCCGTGACCATGAGCGTCTTGTCCGGCTCATCTCTGTCAGTGTTCACCACGGTGATCCACACATTACCGGTACTCGCCGTTGATCCCGCGACGATCATGAGCTCGGTGGTCGGGCTCAGCCTATAGTCCGAATTCGTGGCCGGGGACTGGGGAGTTGCCGGAACCGTTGTTTCCGCACTCAGACGCGAAATTTTCCGGTTACGTCCGTTAATTTCATTGATTCTCGCTAAACTCTCAGTGGGTTCGCTCCCACAATCTGACTCAAGTAGATATAGTTTTTCAAGAATTATTGCTTCGATTTGGCCGGCTCGACCACAAATTTCCGTGATTTGAGCCTGAGAATTCAATGAGAAAAAGAGCAGTGGGATACTCAGAGAAATGCTTGCACGAATTAAAAGATGACTCATCGGGAACATCTCACAAAATCAGGGGAGGCAGATCACTCATAGCTCCCCATGAGCTTTACAGCACAGTTTCCGGCCGATACGATTTCTTTGTGCTTCGGGCGCACCGGCCCACAACACTCGCTTTACAAATTGTATTGTCCAGCAGGGGATCATCATGCCGTCATGGACAGGAATTATTGTTCGCCAAGATAGTGACGCTGCAAGTGTTTTTTCTGCCAATTACATTCTTTATCTGTTATATAATGGAGAATATTGGTTATATTACTGTTAATCCATGCTAGATTGCATCTCTAGGCCAGAGCATTGAAAAATCACCACCGTTTTATCTGCCGGTGCACAGTTCGAGATCCGTAGGTTTTTTCAAACTAAATTGAGATGTGGGCGCCACACATTGCGGCTTCGTGTGACTGAGATTATGGCAGGTCCTAATCGTATTGGATTGCAGTCCTTATTCTCACGCTCTTCAAGTCTTTGAAGTAATTTGTCAGGATGTACCGCTAATTCCTTGGAGTAGATCTGTTTGTATGGCCCAGCTTCTCGAAATCCGTGCAACCCAAGACAGTAGCCGGACTTTATACAGCAACCAGTATCAGCAATCATTCCATTCAATGCACGGTGCTTTGGCGGAGGCTAAACACGTGTTTCTTGAAGGTGCCCGATTGACAGAACTATTCAAATCCAGGAAGGAGCTCGCCATTTTGGAGGTCGGCTTCGGCGCAGGGCTGAACTGGCTCCTAACTGCGTCGCTTGCCTTGCGCCATCACGTCTCCGTCACATACACTGGATTAGATTTGCAAATACCCGGTGCTGACCTATTGTCCCAGTTGAGCTACGCAGATCTGATCCGAGACCCCTCGCTTGCAGAGCATCTCATTCAATGGCGACGAACGTTTGATGGAGAAATCCCTTGCGGCACCTATCAACTACCTTACGAATCCGACAGCGTCCTCCAATTGCATATCGGCGAAGCTACCGCTGCCAACTTTTCTCCCAATACTTACGACTGCATCTATCTGGATGCCTTTGATCCACGGGTAAACCCCGAGCTTTGGACATTGGATTTTATTCAGAAATTATATGATGCTCTACGTGATGGCAGCTGCCTTGTAACCTATTCTGCTGCCGGTCATGTCCGGCGTGCACTTGTCGCAAGTGGATTCTCGGTGATTCGCCGACCTGGACCACCCGGAAAACGAGAGGTACTTGCGGCATGGAAACCCAAACCTACTGCTCCGTGACCGTGAGCTTTCCACTTTGATCCAACGCTGCATACTGACCACTATTGAGCAACTTGAACGCTTCGGCCTCCAAGGCTAGTACCGGTATCGGTTTCTGGTAAAGCTCATCTGCAACTACTGAGGCAAGTACCAGAAATGTGTCCGCCTGACTTGTGATCAAAGCTGCGGGCGCAGTACCTCTTCGTATCGCTTCCAGCAGGACTGCAGTGGTCGTGCTCGAGCCTCTTGAAGCAGGAATTGCCAACATACAGCCCGTTGCAATTTTCCCCGATAATGGGTGCCGACGATCAATCACCTCTCCTGTAAACTGGTTGTAGCCGCCCCAGAAACTAAGCGGCGTATCGCTCACTAGAAGTGGACCGGAACCGTTCCCCTCTACGAGCGCTGTCCCGTGTACTACATGTCCCATCGCGTTGAATCGATTTCAATTCTACCCAATATGGCTGATTGGACACAGTCTTCGAGCGATCCGTATACCACACGGGTTCCCAACAACCCAGGCGCGTAATAGGCATATTTCGCGGAATTCGTCATCAACACATTGATGGAATCGGGAAGCATCGGACTGGTTAGGATGCATGTATCAACCGTCACAGTTCCTCCAAAACGCCTGATCACCTCCAGATACCCCGCCCTATCTGCAAGTGTACGTACCACGCGGCTTGCAGTAATCAAAAACTGGACCCGCTCATGCTTGCATTTCCCCATTACAAGTTTTGATAATAAAGCAAACTCATTCAAAGAAAAATGAGGACTCCCCAGAGCAATCATATCCAGTTGGTCGTTATCTGTCGTGGTTAACTCGTTGCGCACGGTACGCAAAATGTCCATCGTGATCGCCGTGCTGCGAAGGGGAGGCTTTCCACAAAATACTGTGTTCCTATCAGGAGCCTCGGGAGTAACTCCAATGATGTGATAAAGCGCGACTGTCCCCGCAGATGCCATTGCCGCTCCCAGCGCTTTCAGGTTATCTTCGCCTGGAGCTACATCCAGTCCTTCGATCACCGGAACAAATGTTCCGGCATCCATGCCAATTAGATGCCCCAATACTCCATAAAAACTATCATCTTCCAGAAGAGCGGGCGGAATGCCTCTGAGGTGGTAGAGCAGTTGCCCTCGCCGGTTCTCCTCCAGATGTAGGCCTGCTGCCGGAGCGCGACCTGTAATCGCCGCACATATATCCAGAAGATCGGGATAACGTGCTGTCCTTGCCCCCAAAACTGAATTAACGAATACGACAGCACTGGATTCTCCCCATGCCACTTGCTGTCCGAGAACTGGACGTTCGCTTTCCTGATATGGGGCGCAGGTCCAGGTAGGCTTGCATCCCATGGACTGATAGGCAACCATCTGCTTTCGGGCTTTTTCCGCCCAATCCGCGGGCACAGCCCAGCGTCTCCATCCATGTTCATCCACCCCGCTCACATTCAAGGTTGTCGGAACGACGACCTTCGCTCCCCAACCTGATAGCCGCTCCGCATATTCAAGCGTTGCATCCCCCTGAAACAGCGAGCTGTCGATGTGCGCAGCAGTGATATCCAAAAATTTTTGGGCCCCGAAGACCGGTAACATGCGCACGAGGATCCGCATGGCCATCTGCCGGGCCTTCCCGTGTTCACCGTGCAAATCCGCCTGATCCCTTAACGTCAGATTCATCGACAATGACCTAATGTCCAAATAGTCTCTTTCCTAAAAGATGAAACTCTCCGAGCTCCAGCTTCTTGACTATGGTACGAACCAGATCACTATATTGCGCCCTTGAAGTACCCCCTAAATGCTTTGATCAAACTTCTTTGTCTTGGTGATGCCCACTTGGGGCGTTATCCATCCAGGGTTCCTACTGACAAATCATCATTATCGGTCCGTGCCGTCTGGAGACGAGCCGTTACAGAAGCCATTGACAATGATGTTGACGCCGTGATTCTGACGGGAGATATGGCCGACAACAACAATTCGTACTTTGAAGCCTATGGAGCACTTCGAAGCGAAATTTCCAGGCTGAGCCAATATAATATTCCTGTAGTCGCAGTCGCAGGAAATCACGACCACGAAGTCCTTCCCCGACTCGCTGAATCAATGCCTGATGACAATCTTACATTGCTCGGGCAAGGCGGAACCTGGGAGGAAAAAATAGTGAAAGCCCGGTCTGGTCGATCCCTTCGTTGCGTTGGCTGGTCCTTCCCCAGTGCCCATTATGATCGGTCGCCTCTGGATATTTTCAACCTGCCGCAGAGTGAATATTTTACGGTCGGGATTGTCCACGGAGCTCTGGAGAGTCAGAGCAAGTTCGCCCCGTTAGCCAAACGAGACCTAGATGCTCACCCCGTCGACCTATGGCTACTTGGACACGTCCACGCTCCCAAACTTCATGAAGATCGCAGGGCTCCGGTCCTGTATCCAGGATCCCCTCAACCTTTGGATCCCGGTGAGCCTGGTACTCATGGCCCATGGATGATTACAATTGATGATGATAATCATATTCAGGCTGAGCAACTCCCGCTGGCATCCGTACGCTATGAAGAGATTGTGATTGATGTATCAGGTCGGGAGAAGATCGGGGACATAGACACCTCCATAGTGGAGCAGCTTGAGGAATCTACCGCAGAGCTGACCAAAAATTATCCTCTGCTCCAATATCTCTCCTGCCGACTGATACTTGACGGACAAACGCGGTTACACCGCGCACTGTCCACCGAAGGCTTTGCCAATACCGACAGCTATGATCGACAAGTCAATCAATGCAGAATTGTCATTGATAAAGTTTCCATTAACACCGTACCAAACCGCGATCTGCAGGAAATCGCACAACTCAAAAATGATCCACCGGGTATACTCGCACGGTGGCTCTTGAAGCTCGAAAATACTGACGATCATGACTTAATTAGCGATGCGCGTGACTCCGCAAAGACGGTATATAGCAGCACCGGATTCAAAACCCTTGGTGAAAAAGAACCCGACCCAGAGACGCTTACCAGACTGGTGAACCAGCATGCGTTACTTCTTCTTGATGAACTCCTGGCCCAGAAAGAAGACAATGACTGAATCATTATTCTTCAAGGAGGTGCGGGTCGACCGGATGTACGGTTCGAATTTTGATCTTTTCCTCTCGGATCTTTCTGCACATCTCAACATCGTATTTGGACCAAATGGGGCAGGAAAAACTACGATCGCCAATGCTTTAAACGGACTGCTTCTACCTAGCGCTGGCCGTGCAGTCCACCTACATGCAACTGCGGATCTCTGTTTTGGCAACCGAACACTCCATTTGGACGTGCAAGATCGGCGGGCTGAATGCCGGATCGGAGGAAAAACGGTCGACCGAAGTGAGCTATCCCAGTTTCTCCGTCCAAAAAGTTATCATCTGTCCCTCCAAGAACTCCTCCCGGAAGTAACCGGTGACGGGGATCTAGCCCAAGAAATTATCAGACAGGCCAATGGCGGGTTTGATATTGCTAAAGCTGGTAAAGAGCTTGCATTCAGTCTCCAGAAACGATACAATAGGACAACTGAGGCCAAAGAGTTTGAGAGTGCCAACGACAAACTTCGGCGAGTACAACGAGAGCAGCACCACCTTCAGGATCAGAAAAATCAACGTGCAAACATTCAATCCGACCTTGATGTATCCAGACAGGCTGCAGAACGTGTGACAGCCATTGAAAAGATTCGAAAATGGCAGATTGCTGATGCAAAATACCAGGAAGCAGGAGCTATCGTAGAGGCCTATCCCGCTGCGATTCGCTCCAGCCATGATCTGACCGACATTGTATCGAAAACCCAGGAATTAGCCAGTGCTCTTGCCCAATTGAAAAGAGATGTCGGAGTACAGCGTGAAGCAATTGAATCTACGCAGGAAAAACTTGATCAAAATCGACTTTCGCCGAATGGGCTCGAACCCGGTGAATTGCAACTGCTGGACTCACACACTCGAGACTGCTCTGAACAATCCCGGGAGCTAGAAAAGCTGAACGAAACCCGTCAGGCCACAAAAGAACAGGCACGGGAAGCCTGGGAGAACCTTGGCGGCCGCGCAAAACACGGTTGGGACCCTGCTTTCACACAGGAAGACCTACGGCACCTGCAAAAATATGCGAAAGACTTTGGTTCGCACATTCATGAAAAACAGTCACTGAAATCATTAAAAACCCTACTTGAAACCGCGGATCGTAAAGAGGCTGGCATGAACAGTGATGAGCTTCGAGATGCACAGCGGATTCTCGTACAATGGATCCTGGCTTTGAAGAAAGATTTTCCACAACGACAAAATGTCCGCACGCTACTTCTCATCATAATTATCCTGTCCACGGTTCTGTCTCTGGGAGCCGGATTCTTCTTGCATCCCACTGGTTTTTCTGGACTGCTGGTTAGTGCACTCACCTTCTGGATCTACACCCTGCTCCACTCAAACAAACAACCGCGGATTGCATCTATACAAATTGACAAGCTGAAGCGTTTGCTTCCTGAGTTATCCCAAAAGTCCGACCTGGATTCGTTACGGTCGGGTCTTAACCAGTTAGTCGAAATACGGTCCAAAGTACAATTGGACGAACTGAAGTCAAATGAGGGATTGCGAACAGAGCGTTCTCTGGAAAACTTGGCTGAGCGGGAATCTGAACTTGAAACCCGCAAGCAAGAACTGGTTAGTTCACTCCATCTTGATGATCCCCCAAGCGACATTACTTCCCTGATCGAGTTCGTTGATCGTATCCTCAACTGGCGGAAGCTGGACCGCAAAGCAAAGGAATTAACCACTGAATACAACATTACCTCCGAACGCTATGGAACTCTATTGAAAACGACAGGAGATCTATTTGCGAAACACGGGTACGATCGACCAACTGATCCACGCGATGCTGAACGACTTCTTGATGAACTCAGGCATGACAATGACGCCGCCAAACGTGACAGCGACCGCCTCGCTCAGGAGAAACGAGCATGGGAGACGACCCAGAGCCAACTCAAAGATCAAGAATCCCGGTATACGAAGGTGTTCACCGATCTGGAACTAGATATAGGGGATCTTGCTGGCCTCGCGAACCGTGCTGGGCAATTTGCAGAATGGACCAAAGCGAACGCCCACGCGAACGAATTACGGATACGTTCGGAGAGCTTACACCGAGATCTTCCAGATGGACACCAATCACTCCTGGAAGCTGAAAATCTTGAGGACGAGCTATTGTTGGCACAGCAGGAATCTGAAAAAGAGAAGAATTTACAGAAACGTCTTACCCGGCTCGATGCTGAAATTGAACGTACGGAAGCGGGTAACTCCCTTGAAAATGCACTCGCTGAAAAAGAAAACAAGCGGATAGCGCTTGAGCGCGTTCGGGAAGAGAAAGCGGCTAAGGCGGTTGGGCAGGCGATCCTTGATACTCTCCGTGAGAATGCAATTAAAAATGCCCCTCTGGTATTTCAACGTGCACAGGAGAATTTTCAACAAGTTACCGATCACCGCTACACGCTCAAGATCCCACAGAACGATAGTTTCAGAGCACGAGACAATCAGCGAAAGCGTGATTTTGATTTAACGGAGTTATCCAGTGCAACGAGAGTCCAGCTACTCCTTTCTGTGCGCCTTGCATTTGTTGAGACACAGGAGACCAACTACCGTTTACCGATCACCCTCGACGAAACGCTCGCCAACAGTGATGATGAGCGTGCACGAGCGATCATCAAAACAATGGTAACCCTGGCTGAAGATCGACAGATTTTCTACTTTACCGCACAACAGGATGAAGTGGACAAGTGGGGAGATTTCGTTCCCGAACATTTGCTGAAGGTATATTCCATTGGGTGAGGCCAAACCTGTGTCCGCAGTCATAGTGGATGATGGATCTGTTTAGGTCTAAGCGATCTCGAACCGATATAATCAACATTGGGTATTATGAACCCGAATGCACAATCAATCCATCAGAGTAATGGCATCTAGAGATAAGGAGTTGGACCTCACCCACAAGCTGGAGCCGGAGACACCTTTGGAAGTTGTGAGGCATGTTACCAATGTGCAAGACACCATGTCATTCAGCGAGCCGTTGCCCTCCGCGTCCGAGTTGGCTGAGTACGAGAAAGTACAACCCGGTGCGGCTGATCGAATTATTAGCATCATAGAAAAAGGGCAGTCACTGGAGAGTGACGCTCTTCAGGAAAAGGCAGCTCTCGCCAAGCATAGGCTGACGGCTTCTACGATCATGTCTTTATCTCTAATTGCAACTGCTGTAGCCGCTCTTATCTTTGGTCCTGGCTGGTTATCAATCCCGCTTGGATTTGGGGGAATCCTAGCTTTTGCACTGCGAGAATTGTTGAACAGAGACATAGGTCGAAGGAATGGTAACGTGTAGTTTTATAGATATTGGTACTACTGAGATGCTTCGATCCACCATAACCGTTCTTATGGCCGGATTTCTTGTGTCCGGCTGCACTTCACCATCGATGAACGTGACGGGCTCTCTTCCAAACGACATCGAACGCGTCTGGATTGGCTCCGATTTTTACGCCAACCGCCTGATGGATTGGCGCTATTCTAACGACCGGATTGAATGTATAGAGGGAAGGAGCGCCAAACCGATGCGAACGCTGCACCTTCTCACCCATTATTTGGGGGAAAAGGCGGGGGAGTTCAATATGTCGGTGCGAACCGGTGCTTTAGATCCCGCGGACAGCATCCATGCGAATACATGGTCTGGTTTTCTAATCGGTGCCGGAGGCCCGGATATAGACTGGCGAATCTCTAGCCTAGTTCACCACTGGCCCGGCGAGGATGGAGGGCTTATTGTGGGCATCGACGGTCAGGGGGAGATCATTATTCGCTCAAATACCAGTGCCGATGCCCCCAAAGGCCCGCGAGCGGATATTTCTATTGAAGCGTGGCCACTCATTGAGGCTGAATGGTCTACCGGTACCGTTTCCACCGGGAGTTCCGTTGAACTGGACATCCAGGCCCAACCATCTGGAGACACGTTCGATCTCTTGGTCACCGCCTCGGACCCAGAGACCAATGAACAGTTATCTGAAGCCCGATATACCGGATTGCCGAACCATTATTTTGTTGGAAACGTCGCACTCGTAAGCCACAACAGTCCCCTCATGGAAGGCCAGGGCTACTGGTTCGATGACTGGATGATTGGGGGCCCCAAGTTCGTATATGATGAGGATCGGGCATTCGGCCCGGTCTTGGCTTCCCTGTATACGGTGAGCGAAAAAACGCTGAAGATGACCGCGCAAATGCCGCCTCTTGCAGAAACGGATACCCGTACAGTTGGGCTGGATCTTATGATCGATGGGACATGGACTCCCTCTGCAACGGCGACCATCGTTCCAGACAGCTACACCTCTACACTCCGGGTAGACGACTTCCATGCAGACACAGATATCCCCTACCGGCTGACCTATGATTTGCGAACCGCAAGCGGAACAGAAACGACATACTATACCGGTACGATACGTGCACCAAAAATTGAGGATCAGGAGTTCGTTCTGGCTTCAATGAACTGTCAGCATATTTCCAAAGGTCGCGACCTAGTGTGGAATCACAGTACGATCTGGTATCCACACAACGAACTTACCGCTTCTGTTACGGCTCATGATCCTGACTTACTTTTCTTTGCCGGAGATCAGATTTATGAAGGCGGTCTAGCGGGGATCATCCGGACCCCTTTGGATAAGGCAATCCTGGACTATCACTACCACTGGTACCGGTTTATCTGGTCATTCAGAGACTTAATGCGGGATCGTCCAACCGTTACCATCCCAGATGATCACGATGTATACCATGGGAATATATGGGGACATGGGGGTAAGAAAGCAGACGGACCCTGGCAACCCCAGTCTGATAACGGTGGCTATATCATGGATGCAGACTTCGTGAATATGGTCCACAATACACAGGTGTCTCACCTGCCTGACCCCTTTGATCCAACACCAATTGAGCAGAATATCAGCGTGTATTACACGGATCTGACCTATGGCGATCTCAGCTTTGCAATTGTTGCAGATCGGATGTGGAAATCGGCTCCCCGGCTTGTTCTTCCAGAAGCCCAGGTACGCAATGGCTGGCCGGAGAACCGTGACTATGATGCAACGACAGTTACCGAAGCACATCTTCTGGGACCTCGACAACTTAAATTCCTAAACCAGTGGTCACATGAATATCCTGATAATGTCTGGATGAAAGTCATGCTCTCCCAGACACTCTTCAGTAATCTTGCCACGCTTCCCAGCGGATCCTTTGATGACCGTGTCGTTCCGAGAATGCGATATGCCGAACCTGGTGAATACATTCATGATGACCACTTGGGGACAGATATGGATTCAAATGGATGGCCACAAAGTGGGCGCAATCGTGCCCTCACGGCAATCCGCAAGGGATTTGCCTTTCACGTGGCAGGGGATCAACACCTCGGCAGCTTTGTGCAGTACGGGATTGATGAATTTGGGGATGGTCCGAATGCCTTTGTCTCTCCCGCGATTGCGAATATATGGCCCCGGCGCTGGTTCCCGCCGAATCCTGGAGCCAATCGCGAACCGGATGCTCCTCCCTATACGGGTGAACACTTGGACGGCTTCGGGAATCGCATGACCGTGCACGCAGTTGCTAATCCGGTCCGAAGCGGACGTACCCCAGAGGCACTCTACGACCGAGTCCCTGGCTACGGTATTATCCGATTTAACCGTGACTCTCGCACAATCACCGCCGAAGCATGGCCTCGCTGGATTCACCCGTCCGATGAGGATGCTTATCAGTATCCCGGCTGGCCAGTTACGGTCACACAGGAAAGCAATTATGGCCGAGAAGCGGCCGGGCATTTACCTCCTATTGATGTAGAGGGGCTCGCGGAACCCGTACTGACACTAGTTGATGAAAGCAGTATGGATACTGTCTATACAATCCGCCTTGCAAGCCTGCCGTTTCGAGCGAAGATTTTTGATGTAAGTAGCTCCTATACGGTTATTCTTGGTGACCAGGCCACACACCAAACATCCCTGACTGGAGTCCGGGCAAATACAATTGAACTACTCGTTACGTTTTGAAGCGATTCTGTCTTTTGCTGCTTTTTGTAACCGCATGCGATGTGCCCCCGCCCAACGTGGTGGTCATCCTGATTGATGATTTGGGGTGGAGGGATACCGGCGTATACGGAAGCACTTTTTACCAGACCCCCAACATAGATCGTTTGGCGGCAGAAGGCACCCGTTTTACACAATTTTATGCCTCCAGTCCTGTTTGCTCCCCGACGCGTGCCAGTATTATGACCGGTAAGCATCCGGCGAGACTGCAAATCACTAACTGGATTGGCGGGATGGCAAATGACCGGCTCCTCCAAGCTGAGTATCGGCATGCACTTCCATTAGAAGAGACGACCATGGGAGACATCTTCCAGGAGGCTGGCTACAACACCACCTACATTGGCAAATGGCACCTGGGTACCGAAAACTTCGGGCCTGAAAACCAAGGTTTTGAAACAGTACTCGCATCCAATGATGCGGGACGGCCCGGATCCTACTTTGCACCCTACACCGATGTAAATTTCGCGGCTTCAAATGTACCTGACCTCGAGACGGACCCCGACAGCACGTACCTGACAGATCGGCTCACGGACCTAGCCATAGATGTGATTACATCCCACAGAGAAAATCCATTCCTCCTGATACTCTCTCACTACGGGGTACACACACCTATACAGGCCAAACCCCAGGATGTCCAACGCTTCCAATCTTCGGACATGCATACGGAATTTAAACCAGAACTTTTCGGTGGTGCAACACGCACAACGCAGGACCATGCGACCTATGCAGCCATGATTGCCTCGGTGGACGAAAGCGTCGGGCGAATCCTGCAGGCATTGGAAGACACCGGGCTTCAAAAAAACACAATTGTCGTATTCACCTCCGACAACGGAGGCCTCTCTACATTGAGCAGAGACCGCAGGTGGGCCCCAACCTCCAACCTACCACTTCGTGCCGGCAAGGGCTGGCTGTATGAGGGTGGACTCCGTATTCCCCTGATCGTCCGAGGACTCAAGGACATACCTCCAACCAAGGACCAACCAGGCACAACAGATGACCTTCTCCCAACCATCACTGCATTGGCCGGAATAGACAATCCAGCAGTTGTAGACGGCATAGACCTGTTCACTACACCAGTTCCCGATAGATTTCTGTATTGGCATTTTCCCCACTATCACGGCTCCGCCAACCGTCCTTCAGGGGCGGTACGTTCCGGGAGATATAAGGTTATTGAATGGTTCGAGAACGATGCCGCAGAACTTTATGATCTCGAATCAGATCCGGGAGAAACCGTGGATATCAGCAAATTTGAACCTGGCTTAACCCGGGAACTGTTACACCGCCTGGAAACATGGCGGAGCACGGTGAATGCCCAGATGCCTCGCCCTAATCCAGACTACTCTGACCAACCAGGCGATAGCTGACGAAAGCAAAATGTCGGCTGTCTGGGCTCCATGATGGAACGTTTATCGTTCCCTGACCTCCAAACAAATGGGCGATGATTTTGGGATCCTCGCTGCTATCGGTAGGCATGATTCGGAGCTTTACACTCTTATTCGGGGGATGACCTTCTACAGATTTATCGTAGGATATAAACACGATCCATTTACCATCTGGCGATGGATGTGCAAACCAGTCTCCATATTCATCCTCTGGTGTCACTTGCACCTGATTGCTACCATCTGGATCCATACGCCAGATCTTCATCTGGCCTGTGCGCACGGAGTTGAAATAAATTGTCTGACCATCCGGTGAATATTCCGGCCCGTCATCAAGGCCTTCAGCATCTGTCAAACGCAATTCTTCACCTCCATCCCGCCCAATCACATATACATCAAAATTGTCACCTCTTCGTGCACAGTAAACGAGCTTCTGCCCATCTGGTGACCAGCCGTGCCAGTAGGATGGCCCCAATTCAGTGACCAGCCGGGGCAGCCCACCTGTAGAAGGCATGATATAGATCAGAGAGCCCTGATCCGACGTATTGTGGCTGAGTGCAATTTCTGTCCCGTCAGGGGAGTACCCATGATCATTGTTACACCGATTCGCAAACTGAGTCTCAAGCATTTGAGGCTCTCCGCCGGTTGAGGGCATATGATAGAGGCGCCCTCCACTATTGTAGAGTAGTGTCAGCGAATCCGGCGACCAGTTGGGAGCCTCAAAATGCTCCTCCGCATGGCGAACAATCTGGCGCTCACCAGTCTGACTGTCTATAATTTCGAGTGTGCTTTCTACAATTCGCTCACCAACCACTTCATTCTCTTCCAGACGAACATTCTCGAAACGGGCAGTTGTCAGGGCAGTGGAGTCATGAGCACAAACCACTATCCCTGCATACGCTGTTTGCGGTAATTCAACCGTGATATTCGTCACAACAACGGTTCTTTCTGACGGTCTATCCAGATAGAGTGTGAACAAGTTTTCTGTACGCTCAAGACGAAGTGTAGCCGGAGCAGGAACTGGTGTCGTGACTTCATAGGTCTCTCCTCCTTGCTCCGAACGCCACTGCAAGGCAATGAGTCCCTCAGCATGGATCAGGGCATCTACATAAGCGGCGTCCGCATCTAGACTCTCACGCACCATCCATCCTGCCTTGCGATACTGGTGGCCTGTCGTGTCTGTGAATTCTACATCCGCTTTCAGGACAAGGTCTCCCGTCACCTCTTTCCAGGCAAAAAAGAACTCGTCACGGGTCCCGTATATATCGGCACCACCACCGCTGACCGTATACGCCTCCGTATTGCGGTCAAAGTTCAGACTTCCCGTTAGAGAAGGATTTCCAACGTCAGTGAGTCCGTCAAAAATCCCTGTTGAAACGGGCGCTGTACAAGACATCAAAAGAAAGAATGTAACTGGAGCAAAGGCCCCCAACCTGCTGGACATCAGACCAATCGAAAATGTTAAGATCCCAAAATACAAATTATAGACCGGGTTTTGAGCAGATGCGAACGCGAACCTATCCTAAGTCTGACGAAGCCGTTCATGGACTCTCCGCAGAAAACAAATTCGCCAATTCTACATACCAAAGCGTAGTCTTGAAAAAGGGTACTAAGAGGTAGTGGATAGGCGCGAAGCGACAGACCCAGGTGTTCCGCAGGAAATAACCGCTCGGAATTAAGATTAAATATGCGTGCTGTTCCGAGAGAGTTTCCTATCCAGATGTCAATTTGCGAACTATATCTAGAAAGGCTGCCTCTCGATTTCGGTCGTCAGATAAGGTGCTAATAAATGACGCCTTTATTTCTTTGGTGTGATCCAGATACACTAAAACGGGGGTAGGAACATTTCTAAGCTTCGATTCTGGCTCTATAGAATTTTCCAGATGCACTAAATTATCCATCGGAAATTGTCTTTCGCCGGATCGATTCATGGCATAAATAGATGATTCAAATTCTACGGCAATTCGTCCAACTAGATTAACCATCTCGTTGAGACATGTCCCGCAGTCTTGATCCGTATATATGACGAGAAAGGCCGCATCGTCGTTGACATATACATGCGTCCCCACCAGTGTTCTAGCAATCAACTCCATTCGCCTGTCACCAGCTTCACTCATTTTGTTCTGCACAGCTTCCCGTTCGGTACTGTCCTCCCGAACTAATATGAAGACAATAATCGATATACAGAGACAGAGAAAGAATGACAATAAAGCGATATGTAGCTTGTCACGCGATCTGCTCATAACTCCATTTTAATGCAATCAATACAAACGCAGCGAGGTCCATCTCTTCTGCCGCTAAACTACTGAGGAAATTAGTCTGGTAACGTATATCGATAAAAGATCCCATCCGTATGGTGGAATAGTATCAATTCTTTCTCAGATACAAACTCAAGCGCGGTAACCCAGCGTAGCGGTTCTCCAAGATGATCCAGTAAGCTGTAAGTGCGCAATAGACTCAACGATTCTAAATCCAGTTCCAAAAGCCTATTCACACGTACACTATCGTCAGGATAAGCCACAATCGGCATTATGTACACTCTTTCACTGGTCGTAGTGGTACAGCAGACGACGGTTACTGTGGGCACTGGGCCACTAGCAAGGTTTGATGAATATTGATCCTTTGAATCCTCTATCCGTTCAGAGAAGTATGAATTATCTGATAAATCTAAAGATTGAAGCAATTCGCCATCAAGTGAAAATTTCTCAACCACTGGAACAGAATGGCCTATCGTTAATAGATACTCACTGCCAACTAAAGCGATGAGCCGAGCGTTTAGTTGGCGATTCAACATTTCGGAGTACGAAGTCTCAAGGAGTTCTCCAAAGGTCTTAGAGAGCGTGCCTGAAGAATCTAGTTTTGTCAGTGCATGTGGATCTTGAGGAAACACCGGAGCAACGTACACATGTCCCTGCTCGTCCACTGACAGTCCCTGAAACCAAATCTTATGTTTTGGCTCCAGCCGGAAAGAATATAGATATTCTCCTTCGAGCGAAAAAACCTGAACTCGATTGGGTCCGCCATCGTATCCATAAATTTTATCTTCGGTCACGTAAAAACTATACGGCCAACTTGAAAACTCACCTGGACCCTGTCCACCGTCACCTACTGTACGAACTATTTCCAGATCGTTATCAAGTGCAAAAACATAAGGATAACCCTCCCCGCTCAGGTAGAGAAGATCCCCAACCTTTTGCATGGTCCAAACATGCTCCATGAAATGGTCCTGCCCCACAGCCTCCACAAAGTCGGTTGCTCGCAGCGGGACTTCCTGTACGCCTTCATACTCAGCAGAACATCCCGAGGAGAAGACCAAGACAGTCGCAAAGCCAACTGTTGCCACCAAGATTCGAACTGACGAATACATTTGTGTTCAAAAAAATATGATTGGTTCCAATTCATAGAGCGATTCCATACTATGCAAGAAGGCATACGCGGCAAAAAACCATCAATCCGTCACATAAGACACCACCTAATTCTACATTGCCATAACACAATTCATCGCCCGAACACGAGATCGAGTCTCCACACTCGCAACTTACCGAGACCATGCACGGAACTTCCTCAGCATTAGCAACATCAGTGGAATGAAGCAAAGCCAAAGATGTGATACTAGCAACAACACATAGAAACAACAGAGCCCTTTTTATCAAGTACATATTCATTAGAAGTGGTTATGGTTGATTGATCAGTCCAGTGAGATCTATCAATTGAGTATATCGCCATCACAATTGAAAACAACACCATCGCACCTGTATAGCCCGTCTGCCGCTGCACAATCCTCCAATCCCATACAGCAAGCCATGGCATGACTACGGCCCTCACATACTATGCAGATCGTACATTCACCTGAGGCAGCCTGACTTGCTTGATAGTGGCTACCCATAAGTACGAACAGCAAAGCAACTGTTAGTAGACACGCTAAGGACAAGGCCATTTTTAAGCTCTTCATGTTACACAAAGTTTGGTCATTGGATGCGAATGCGCTAGTGATACAAACAATAAAACTATTTTCCAATAACTTCTGCGAATATTTGGTGATTAATTGTGATATTTCGGTGATTAATTAAAATTTTGGCCAATTATCATGGCATCTGACGTACTCATAACACCGTCAGCGATTTGAGAGAATTTAGAGCATATAAATAATGGCATGATCTCAGCATATAAATTGAAGGCCGGGGTTTGAGTAGACGTGAACCGAGTCCACCCTGGCGCTTGCCTTATAATTTTCCCGACTAAATGAAGTAAAACGGATCACCACTGGGCTGGTGCACCACGATTGTATTCGGTAATCTTGGTTCCAGCCACTCAGCCAGCCAAGCCATCCCCGGGTCTTCGCTGAGTGCGTGCCCAATCACAATCAGCCCCTTCTCCTGATCCCCTTGCCAATTCGCATCGCGAACATACTCTGTCGTTTCCCACTCCCGCACTTCTCCGACTACAAGGACATCCACTTCAGAAAGCATCTCAATCTGTCGTCTTCCGCCTACGGCTCCAACCAGTAACCCTATCCTACTGCATGACATCCCTGCATTACCCATCACACGAATCCGCTTCGCACCGAACCTTGTCTTCATAAATTGGGACAGTTCAGCGAGGGATATAGAAGGAATTCGACACAATTGAGGTTGACCAGCCTCTGCATATGCCTCCCAACCGAGTAGTTTCAGGACACCCGTAGCAATGCCGTCTGGCTTGTATGCGTGCCAGTAATCATGGAATCGCCACACTACAATCCCATGATCTTCCAAGGTCTTTCGCTTTTTTTGATACACCGAATTATTCTCAAGCCAGTCCGTCTCATCCAGATGGTTATAGTATGTTGGCTCGTGCGTGATGATCAGATTCACACCATGCTGCGCCGCATAATCAATCGTTCGATGAGTCGCCAGAAAAGTAGTAATAACGCCGCGCAGCGGTTGGGATGGATCACCCGATTTGACCGTATCTACGGTGGAATCCCACGGTGCTCCCGGGATTTCATGCATGATCAAATTGATTGCATCCTGAATAGTTGGTACTTTTTTGGGGAGACCTGCCAAAATGATCCCCCCTCCTGACTGGGCCAAAAAATCTCTCCTTGTAATCATAGCTTATTTTCTTACCGACAAATAAAGATACAAAACATCGATCCTATGGATCTCCATTCCCTATCTTATACCTACAACTCACTCGCTCCCTCTATCATGCTACGTATACTCACTCTCTCATTAGTCACTTTTTGTGTCGTATCAACTGGTCATGCGCAGACATGGACCTCACTTGTTGATGGAGACGACCTTTCTGGATGGGAAAAACTCGGAGGCGAAGCGACCTATGTGGCCTCCAATGGCACTGTCACCGGAACAACCTCCGAAAATACCCCCAATACATTTCTGGCTACCAGGCAGTCCTACGGTGATTTTGCACTCAGTGTCGAAGTATGGGTTGACCCTGAAATCAATTCCGGCATTCAAATTCGGAGCGAATCCAAGGAGGATTATTTGAACGGCCGCGTTCATGGATACCAGGTAGAAATTGATCCCAGTTCCCGTGCTTGGAGTGGTGGCATCTATGATGAGGCTCGAAGAGGCTGGTTATATCCTCTTTCGGTAAATGAAGACTGCCGTGGTGCTTTCAACCCACAGGGATGGAATCATTACTACATCGAAGCAATCGGCCCCTCCATCCGAACATGGGTGAACGATGTAGCCTGTGCTGCACTTTATGATAACATGACTGCTTCGGGCTTTATCGCATTGCAGGTACATAGCGTTGACCGATCAGAGCTTTCTGGGCGTAATGTACACTGGCGAAATATTACAATTGTGGACGAAAATGTCATCCCTCGTGAGTGGACAAGCAATTATGTGGTAAATCTCGTACCCAATTCTCTCAGTGAACAGGAGGTCGCACAAGGATTTAGTCTGTTATTTGACGGCAAGACCACAGATGGTTGGCGAGGGGCAGGCAAGGAAACTTTCCCGGAGAAAGGCTGGAAAGTTCAAGACGGCGTCCTAATGGTTGAGGCCTCCGGGGGAGCTGAGGCAGCTTACGGAGGGGATATCGTGACCGTTGATGAATACTCCACCTTCGAGTTCAGCTTGGATTTTAAGCTTTCCCAAGGAGCAAACAGCGGCATCAAATACTACATCACTGAATCGTATGGTAGCGATGCTTCTGCCATCGGCCTGGAGTACCAGCTCCTCGATGATGAGCGCCACCCTGATGCCACGCAGGGGGCTGCCGGTAACCGAACCCTCGGATCCCTTTATGACCTGATTCCCGCCCACGAAGGAAAGACCGTTCGTAAACCCGGTCAATGGAATCGGGCTCGCCTTGTCGTGACCGGGACACGACTAGAAGAAACTGTCACCGGAAGTCGAATGATGGAATCCGAATTCAAGGGGGCATATGTGGAGCATTGGCTCAATGATCGTAAAGTCGTGGCATATGAGCGTGGCACTCCCGTCTTTGATGCCTTGGTAGCCAGAAGTAAATATGTTGTTTGGGAGGGATTCGGACACTGGCCGCAAGGCCATATCCTGTTGCAGGATCATGGAGATGAGGTTCACTTCCGCAGTATCAAAGTTCGAAAAATTGACTAACAGCCTCGTGATGCGACCGACAGAGAATGCCATGACTGCACTTGAAGAACCACGTAAGCGCCTCCGTTCTCACCGCGTTGATCTCACATCAGAATGAGCAGAATTCGTTGGGGAATCCTCTCAAGTGCCCGCATAGCGCGACAGAAAGTCATTCCAGCAATTCAGGACAGCCAACGTGGAACAGTGGCCGCCATTGCCTCCAGAAACCCTAGTCTGGCACAGCAAGTCGCTGAATCCCATCAGATTCCTACAATCTGTCCTACCTATGATGACCTGATCCAACTGGACACGATTGATGCCGTCTACATCCCATTACCAAATCACTTACATGTTGAATGGGCTTGTAAGGCCATCAATGCGGGAAAACATGTACTTTGTGAGAAACCGTTGGGACTCAATGAAATGGATGTACAGCATCTTCTGAACGTATCTCGACAGTATCCCAAGCAACTTGTTGCGGAGGCATTTATGTATCGCCATCACCCGCAATGGACACGTACGCGCGAATGGGTTCGAACCAACTATATCGGTGAGTTGCGAAGTATTCACGTTCACTTTTCCTACGATAACAGGGATCCTGATAATATTCGTAATAAGTTGGAGTTTGGCGGTGGAGCACTCATGGATATCGGCTGCTACGGGATTTCTGTTGCCCGCTGGCTATATGGTTCAGAGCCCAAGCGAGTATGTGCACACACTGAGCGACATCCTCAATTCAGAACTGACACATCAACGACCGCTCTGTTGGATTTTGCTCAAGGTGGCGCCACTGTCGTCTGTGGAACACAGATCCAAAGAGCTGAGCATGTCGCAATTGTGGGTACTAAAGGGAAGATCACGTTGCAAACTCCATTCAATATCCCCCCAGGTGAACCCGCGTATTTGAATCTCCAGCAAGATCAAGAACGGACGATTCACACGCTCGGGCCGGCAAATCAGTTTTCGGAGCAATGCGATGCATTCGCAGCCGCTGTAATTGACGGAGAACCGCTTTATACTCCGATAGTCGACTCTTTGAACAATATGAGAGTCATAGATGCATGCTTTCAAAGTGCACAAACCAATACCTGGATCACCTGTGAACAACTGACTGATCCCTGAGCATCTGTTCCAATAACATCTTAAAACCCCCTACATTATGAACCGTCGTGACTGGATTCGCCTTGGCATTGCAGGTACTGCCTTGCCGCTTCTGCCCGGCTTTACCCCTGCGCCTGAAAGATTGAATCAAACCCCGATTCGTCTTCATAGCAACGAAAACCCCTATGCCCCCGGAGATTCTGCGCGGACGGCAATTCTGGATGCCCTGGATGAAACTAACCTTTATCCTTACTCCCATTACCGCAGTTTGGAGGCCATGATTGCCGCTCGAGAAGGACTTCAACCAGAGCATGTAGTTCTGGGAGCCGGGTCTAGTGAAATTCTCCGCATGGCAGCGATGGCGTATGGACTTGGTGATGGCGAAATCGTCACCGCGTATCCCACGTACGAGGGATTGGAGAACTATGCAAACTCCATTGAGGCACGGGTTCATCGTGTCCCTCTTAAAGCGGACAAGAGTATTGACCTTGCTCTCATGGATTCCCGAACAACCCAGAATGTAAGGATAGTTTTTGTTTGCAATCCAAATAATCCTACAGGAACGATTTGTGACAAGGATGAGCTCACCGAGTTTTGTACTCGGGTTTCTCGGCGATCTGTGATCCTGGTTGATGAGGCTTATTACGAATTGGTTACTGACCCCCGCTACAGCAGTGCTGTACCTCTTGTCAAGGCGGGAGCCAATGTAATCGTTTCACGAACTTTTTCAAAGGTCTACGGCTTAGCCGGATTGCGCGTGGGCTACGCCCTAGCCCGTCCGGACATAGCGGAACGTCTCCGTAATTACAGTACGGCGATCAACATCAATATTATGGCACTCCGGGCTGCTATCGCCTCCCTTGAAGATCGTCGATTCCTGAATTACAGTACAACTCAAATTGAAAACAGTCGTATTGAGACCGCTCGTAGGCTACGGGAGCTTGGACACTCCGTTGTTGAATCGCATACCAACTTCGTATTCTTCCATCTTGGTCGTCCCATTGAAGAATTTCAACAATCAATGGCTTCCCATGGAATCCTGGTCGGACGCCCGTTCCCACCCTATCTGGATTGGTGTCGTCTAAGCATCGGAACTGAAGGTGAAATGTCGCAATTCTTTGATGCGTTTACGAACGTCATGAACCGCTAATTCGGCAGTACCTCCGCAACGATATGCTCAATCAGAGCTTCTCCGTAAATCTGACAGTTTATCTATTCCTGGGTATCACATGTGTGCTGTCTGCAAATGGACAGGATGCAGGGTTTCAGTTCGCACGCGTTTGGTATGAGAGTCATCCAGGATTCCGGGAAAGTGCCTGGGCTACGGATTATCCCACAGCAGAATACAATCTGCATGAAGCGATCAGCCGCACAACCGGGCTCCAACTGGAAGGACCACCGGTAGTGGTTTCACTGAAGGATCCCAATATTTTTGAATACGCAGTACTCTACTTGACCGAGCCTGGGTACTGGCGTACAAATGAAGAAGAGGTGGAGAATCTAAGGCGCTATCTTGATCGGGGCGGGTTCTTGATTATTGACGATTTTCATGACTATGGCCGTGGATATACGGGACCGCAATGGAATAATATGTATGACAATATCAAGAGGGTATACCCGGACCGCGAGCCAATCGAGTTGACTGCCGATCATCCAATCTGGCAGATCTATTACGATATTGATCCGGATGCAGCTATTTCCACGAAAAACGGTGGCTCCTGGCGCTGGGGCGGAATGCGTTTTGCACCAGAAGATGACATCTACTACGCTGTATTCGATGATGCAGGCAGGCCGATGATTATCATCTGCTATAACCAGGATATAGGGGACGGCTGGGAGTGGCCTGGAGGACGCAATTTAGGATCTGCTTCAACGGTGAGTTTCCAGATGGCAATCAACTTCATCTTTTATACCCTTACTCACTAACTGCTTGGTAGCCACGAGGTCGCCGTCAGAGATGAGGGCCAATTGCCTGACAGGTACCTGCCATTTTAGTTCACTTTGGCAGCGCCATAAGTGCGCGAATGGATCGCGTGGATGCTCGTGTAAGTCCTATCAAAACATAAACTAACAGGACTAACAGCAGTCCCGTGTACGGAAGAAACCCGATCAGCAGCACGGAAATGATATAGGCACCTGAAGCGATGGGATACTGGCGAAGGTAATCAAATGAAATTCTTGGCACCCCATCAAAACGGATCAGAGACACCATGAGAAACGACAGAAGCACCACAACGGGAATAAGTACCTCCGAATCAAGTATGCCTGATCGCAATAGCCATGTTTCCTGATCAATATTGAGTACAATGGCAATGATACAATAAGCTTGTACGGGGGCTGGCAACCCCTCAAAGTCAAGTTTCTTCTCTTCCGAAAATTGCAAATTGAACCGAGCTAGGCGTACCGCAGAACACATTGCAGGCAGAGCACTGATAATTAGGCCAAACATCCCACTACCCTCCAGCATTCGCGCATAGATCAAATAGGCTGGAGCCACACCGAACGATACAACATCACATAAAGAATCAAGCTCCGCGCCAAAAAGACTGACACCACGTGTCAAGCGTGCTGCCATTCCGTCCAATAAATCGAATAATCCCGCAAGAATGATCAGGTAGCACGCATACACGAATTGTCCCTGGTGAATCTGGGTAATCGCCACGAACCCACAGAAAAGGTTCATGAGTGTAAAAAATGATGGAACTGCGACACTGGTCCGGCTCCCATGGCGTACTTGGGAACCCCCACTGCGATCCTCCGCGGATCGGCGAGTCAACTTAATGGATCGTTTTCGGTCACTCATGGGCATGCCCAGATGGTCGGTGAAGATCAGATAAATAAAACCCGGCATCCATGCTCGTACCTAATCTCATATCCACGAGGCCCGGTTTGAAGATCCTCGCAGAGATACTGTTCCCATTGCATTGCAGCCCCAACCCCAAGCTGTGTGAGCATTCTACATGGTTTTGATTTGGATCTGACCAAACACCCTTGCAGTATCTCCCGATTAACGATTGCTGATTCATTATACCTCTGCAGATTAACTCTGAATCGGCTGCACGATCCCAAGCACGGTGACCCCTGCACGTACTCGATCACCGACTTCTACCTGAACCGGCATATCAGCCGGAAATATGATATCCATACGTGATCCGAACCGGATCAATCCAAATCGTTCACCTGCTTTAGTCTTATCCCCCTCTGAGAGCCGACAGATAATGCGCCGTGCCAGACTCCCCGCAATTTGTTTGAATAAAATTCGTCTCCCGGAAAGATGCTCAATCCCGATCTGAGACTGTTCATTGGAGGTGGAGGCTTTAGGATGCCATGCTACTCGGAACTCCCCCGGCTTATATGCGACGTATCGCACCGTTCCACTGACCGGAACCCGGTTTACATGAACATCCACTACGGAGAGAAATATCGAAATTCTCCATGCTATCCCTCCAATGAACCGTGGTCCTTCCTCCTGAATGATTTCCACAATTTTACCGTCCGCTGGCGCCAGAATTAATGTATCTGAATCCGGTGGCCCTGTACGTTCCGGATCTCTGAAAAAATAGGCGACCATCAGCCCCAATCCGGGCAAAAAGAGCGGGACGAAAATGAACTCAAACCACCTCGGCACTCCAGGGATCAGCAGTATGAGTCCTGCCACGATCAATCCTATAGCGAATGCTATGGCTACCAGAGCCACCCCTTCGCGAGCAATCATGGTATTAGCACAGTCATCCTCTCGTATTCATCAAACCCACGATCCATCTTCAAACCAGTAATCTTTACTATGAGCTGCAGACCATCGAAAATTGTGACTTCGGTACATCCACTGAGCAGAAAAGCGCGGCGATGCCATAGCACCTGACCTAAAAGATAAAGCACGTTGAGGATTACCCTCTCTCAGATACTCCAAGCGTGCTGCTGCGAGCAGGGACTGGGCTGCATAACTTCTGGTTGTCACCGGGTATCCTACCCACAAATCCCGTATCAGAGCTCCCTGGTGCGATCGATGTATGTTACGCTTGTTTAGGCCCCACATATTTCCTTGATTTCATCACGGAATCCACTGTGTAACTTGATGTTATCGTTGCAGGGCCGCTGAACTATCTGATCGAAACACTTGTTCTATGAGGCACTCCAGCGCCAAGTTATGACAATAAACGTGGCTCTTCCATTGATCAAGTGGGTTCAATTTTTCATCTGATCTCGTAGCCTCCGAGTAATGACGCTCATTCACCGAATGGTCTTGAAACAGCTCCCCGGCCCATTTCTGGGTTGGTTGCTACTTCTGCTATTCCTTTTGCTGATGCAGTTTTTGATCAAGTTTCTGCCAGACCTGACTGGCCGGGATCTGCCGATCGGGCTCATTCTGGAACTGATCACCTATAACCTTGCCTATATGGTTGTACTGGCCGTGCCCATGTCTGCCCTTTTGGCAACTTTGATGGTCTTTGGCTCGCTTGCAGAGTCGCGCACGTGGATCGTGATCCGTAATTGCGGCATTACCCTCTGGAGTTTCACCTGGCCTGTACTTGCCGCTGCCGCCCTTCTCTCCTGTGGCATGATGTACTTCAATAATGTACTGCTTCCCGAGTCTAATTTCAGGGCCCTTAGCATGTGGCAGACAATTCGAAGTGCACGACCAGGGTTTGAGCTAGAACCGGGGATTTTCTACCAGGAGATTGACGAATACAGTATCCTGGTCGGCCAGCGAGAGGGCAACCTCCTGTACGATATTCTTATCTATGACTACACGCAGGGGATTGCCAATGGATCAACGATTCGGGCAAAACACGGAGAATTAATCCCGCGGGGAAATTTCCTGGATATGATCCTCAAAGAAGGAGAAATGCATCGGCTCTATCGACCTACCGGTGTACAGACAATTGAGCGGTATGAAAAACTGACCTTTGAGCGTTTTCGCTTGCGCCTTGATCTGAGCGAACTCGGCCTTCAAACCAATGCTCAAACAAGTGGATACCGGTCTGATCGTTCAACTCCTGTGAATCGGATGTTTGAAATTGTTGATTCTCTTAAGGACCGTCTGGTAGAGCAGACTGCTGAACTTCAGAACAGTATGCCGCGCCCCCTCTCATCGGAGGCACCATCAACCATCTCCCCAATGAGCCCTGAGCGTGAAACATCTTCCCCATTCGTGTTTCACGGAGGTCCTCCTCAAGTAGATTCAACCGCTCCACGCAGTGTTCTGAAAGGCTTAACAACAGATCAGATCCGTCGAACATACCAACAAGCACGCGATTATGGACGAGATGCGCGAAGTTCCGTTGCCAGCAGAGGGAGAAACCTTAGACAAACCGCAATGACAATCAGTCGCTACCAGGTGGAAATTCACAAGAAGTATTCCATCTCAATTGCCTGCTTTATCTTTGTCCTCGTTGGTATACCACTTGGCTTGAGTGTCCGCCGGGGTGGACTTGGAACCGCCTGCCTCTTAGCAGTTGGCATTTTTATTTTTTACTGGGTTACGTTGGTTCAGGGTGAGAAGTTGGCGGATCGAGAATTGCTCAGCCCATGGCTCGGCATGTGGTGTGCAAATATGCTGATTGGTGCGGTCGGTATCTGGCTATTTATCCGAGTGACCCTTGACATGAGAGCTCGACCAGGTTATGCTACAAAACCTGAGCCTATCGATTCATAAATTTCCAGCCCACCTAGTGCATCGTATACAAAGTAGATCCCCTCTACCTGCAGACGGATCCTCCACTTGGTCCGATCGCATCCATCACCAATAATGATTTACAGAAATTCTATGACGGACAAAGATCGCCAGAGTAATCCCGTCCCAAGATCCATTGACGCGTAATGCTCTACCTAGTCCCAACCCCGATCGGAAATTTGGCAGACATTACGTTTCGTGCTGTCGAAGTCCTGAAATCAGTTGATCTCATCGCCTGTGAAGATACACGGTCCTCCGGGGTACTCCTCACACATTATGGCATCCGCACTCCAACCATCAGCTACCACGATCATAACGAACGCGAACGTGCACGACAGCTTATTGAACGGATGAGAGCCGGGCAACAGATTGCTCTAATTAGTGATGCCGGATCGCCCGGACTCAGTGACCCCGGCTTTTATCTGGCTCGCCTATGCTGGGAGGAAACCATCCCGGTACAAGCTTTACCAGGCCCTACCGCACTGATCCCTGCTCTTACTGCCAGCGGCCTACCTTCGGAACGCTTTGTATTCGAAGGATTTCTGCCGGTACGAAAAGGTCGCAACCAGCGCCTGGAAGCGATCCGCACAGAAACACGTACCGTTGTACTCTATGAAAGTCCGCACCGACTGATTCGCACCCTGACCGACCTGATAAATCTGCTGGGACAACAGCGGGTCGGGGGAATTGCCAGAGAACTTACAAAGAAATTCGAAGAAACTCATCGGGGAAACCTGCAAGAACTGCTTGACAGTTACCGCGAAAAACCTGCTATCAAAGGGGAGTTCGTAATTATCATTGCACCTCCAAAATTCAAATGAATATATGTCTATTACCCATGTAAAAAGCTTCACTCATGGCCCATTGGCCACTAATACCTACGTCTGTTACAACAACACAGAGGCGGTGATTGTGGATGCAAGCTGTTCGAATGATCAGGAGGAATCGGAGATCGCCGAATATATCCAGTCCAAACACCTTACCGTGCGACATCTATTGCTCACACATGCACACGTTGATCATATCCTGGGATGCACGGCACTATCCAAAAGATTCAACCTTTTATGGCAGGCCCATCCAGACACGTCAATATGGCTTGAGGGGGCACCCGCTCGGGCACCCTTTTACGGCTTTCACATGGAGCCTGTACCAAAACCTGGTAAGTGGCTTCATGAACGGGACACTATCACGTTTGGCAATGCGAAGTGGAGAATTCTACACACGCCGGGGCACGCACCTGGCTCCATTTGCTTTGTTGATGACATCAGTCAGTTTGTGATTGCGGGTGACGTGATATTTCAGCGGTCAATCGGTAGAACCGATCTGCCTGGAGGGGATATGGGAATGCTAATGGAATCCATTTTTCAACAATTGCTTCTGCTTCCCGATGAGATGACCATCTACGCGGGCCACGGTCCGCCTACTAAGATTGGGCTTGAGCGAGTGCACAATCCCTTTCTTCAATAATCCTCGCCTGCCGCATCATCTACAAGGGCACGAACTTCCTGACCTGTCAACCGATCATCCAGCCTCATGATCGAGCGATAGACAAGCTCCCCCATGTGGTCGCAGGTGTCAAACTGATCGTCTCCATGGTATGCACCGAGGCTCTCCGCCAAGATCTGTACATGATCACTGTCTGCAATCCGATCTTTGCGCATCACTTCCAGTAGTGCCTGAACACGGCCATCACTAACACGGACACGATGTGCCATCAATGCACCTTCTTCTTTACGGTATTGTGCGATTGAAGCAGGAGGAAGTACGTTCTTTACAGCATCAACAAAAGGAGCGTTGGCCTCATATGCCTGCGGCCGATATACCTGAATATTCCTGTGATGGCTCTGTTGATCAAAATCAATGGGACGGAATCTGTAGTTGTATTTTTCCAAATCCGGGGTGATCGCAACAACAAAATTTCCCGCATGCATATCCCCTAAAAGCTGTAAGAGACAGCGCGTATCAAATTTGACGAACTGCTTGGCCAGGCGAACCAGATCAAACCGGTTCTCCGGCATCGCTGTGGATAGAAACACATCGCCCGGAACTCCTACAATATGCTCCTCTATCGTTGTATCATCACGGACAAAATATTCAATCCGATTTGGGGAAAGTAAATGTTCAAGCTCAAGTCCATAGATACGATTGGAGTCTGTTCGTTTGACGTAATAGTAGTCAAAATTCTCATTGAGCGCATTCACAATCCTAACCCGATAGGGTAACGTATTCCCATACAAACAGATATCCACACGGTCTACATAAAGATGCTGTATGATGGAAAGATCCCCGTGAGCACGTAGATCTGCGTAGGTTACGACTAGGTCTCGATCGATCTCCTGCTGTTCGTTGGGCTGGTAAATCACACTAGCCCAAAGTGTATCCTTGCCATCTTCGTCATAAAGTGGCACCGATTCAACGTATCTGGCGAGATCCTGATAACGGACGCCCCTTGTCTTTAGCCTTCCATAGCGCTTCAGATATTCACTGAGATCTTTATTCAGGGAATAGAATGCTTTTTTTCGACTTACCAGATGTCGGCTAAGACGGATTGAACCTGAGTCAGTGGGCTCCATAGAAAGTCAATTCATATATGGCAAATACCGCGTCGTTCAGCGAAGGGGGTTAGCAAACAGCAGTTATCATTTCGTGTACAAATAAGTGGCCAGAATGCGTCGAAATTCTCCACTCATCTTTTTGACTCCCCCTTTCAATGCCTGTGTACGCGCTACTATTGGAATATGATGGTTCAAAATATAGCGGATGGCAACGACAAAAGGCTCATCCCACCATACAGGCGGAGGTAGAAGAAGCCTTGAGAACGTTTCTTCGTTGCGATGAACTCCAAATCACGGGATCCGGGCGGACAGACGCAGGAGTACATGCGAGAGGGCAAGTGGCTCATTTTGAGTGCCAAGCGATCTCCACTGACCAATGGCGGCGCCTAGTCCGTGCATTGAATGGCTTGCTCCCTCCACCCATTGCCGTACTTGCGGCTGCAAAGACACATGACGGCTTTCATTCACGTTACGATGCAATGAGACGAACGTATCATTATCATATTTCTAGTGTTCCGCTGGCACTTGACCGTAATCAGCGCCTGTTTATACCTGCTGCGTTAGACTATGACTGTATGAATCGTGCCTGCGACCTGCTGATTGGCATCCATCACTTTGGGGCATTCTGCCGAACACGGAGTGCAACGACCAATCGTGTCTGCACCATATACTACGCACAGTGGGAACCCGAAGCATTACCCGGGTATTGGAAATTTGTCATTGAAGCAAACCGTTTCCTGCATGGAATGGTGCGCTCTCTGGCCGGGACCCTAATAGAAATCGGATGTGGACAAAGATCTGTCCAAGATCTGGGGGATATTCTGGCGTCCCAGGACCGGCGTGAAGCTGGTCCAGCAGCACCCGCACATGCGCTCACACTTGATCATGTAACCTACGCTGCCCCCCTCTTTGAAGATTGAATTGACTCATGCGTAATTGGTGGCTGGTTGGACTGATATTTCTCGGATGTGAGAGACCGTTTATAGAGACCTCCGAGCCGGAGCTTGTGGTGGTTGAGCCTGATTTGACTGAGGTGCAAACCTCCAGGGTTATTACGCTCCGGGTACAATCTATACACTTTCGGGCTGTGCAGGGAGTGCTTCTGAACGGCATTCCCATGGATCCCGCTCCCCCGGGACCTGCGTACTGGCAAGCCTCAATCAATTTACGCCTTGGACTGAATACGTTTTTCCTGGAAGCAACCGATCAGGAGGGAGTTTCCCGAAGAGATACTGCCTATGCGGCTTACCTGCCCCATCTCATTTCCCGGAATGCACCTGCACTGCCAGATGGAAGAGGAGGTCACTCACTTGCACGCCTTCGTAACGGGAATCTGATGGTTACAGGGGGAACCCGTCGGCGAGGGGGCCCTGCACAGGGAGAATCATTCCTCTTGAATCGCAGATCCGGCACCTTTAGTCAAATGCAAGATCGTTTAAGTACACCGCGGACCGGACATACTGCCACTGTGCTTCCAGATGGCCAGATACTCATTGTTGGGGGTAGCCGGATCGACTCCCCCAGCCGAGTGAGCGATTTGATCGAAACCGTAGAACTTTATACTCCTGCCGGGCGTGAACCTGCGTTCAGTGAGATTCCTGTACAGGGGCAGCCAATCCGTCGAACAAACCATGTAGCCATCGTGCGTGAGGCGAATGGCGAGTGGCTGCTCGACCTTATAGGAGGCTATGGAGATGTACGCTATGGCTCGAATCCTTCCTTTGGGGTGCGTAGAGATCTGCGTACTTTCAAGGTTGAACTTGACGGGCTGACCGCATTGAATACGATCAATTCCGCTCCATTCATCGATCATCCAATTGCCGACCACACTGTAACCGAAGCCGCACATGATACGTACTTTATATTGGGAAGCCAATTCGACGATGGAACAGCTGTAAATGGAAATATGCGGATAACATATCCACATAGTGCTGGACGAACCCTATCTCCGTTACCCGGGCTGCTGACTCCGCGCACAGCGCATGCAACCGCGCCAGTTCTGAACGGGCTTTTTGCGGCGTTCGGTGGTCGCCTTGAATCCTCTGAGATCACTACGGAAATCGAACTGCTCCACGAGCAAACCGATCAGTTTTTTTCCATGAAACCCTCTCAGGCGATGGTGCCCCGCTACCACCATACCGCTATTTCTGTCGGGATACGGTCTGTAATTCTGATTGGTGGGTTCAATCAGAATGGAACAGCTATCACGGCATCCGAGTACTTTATCGTATCTCGCGAGTGACCTTCAAACTCTTATATCGATGAGGCTTGACCGGATTCTAAACTGGATTATCATTGCGATAGTGGCTTTGGTAGTGATCCTGCTGTTTGATCTCATTCTCGGGCTAGTCGTAGGCCTAGCCAAGGCTGCGGTTCCGATCTTGATTATCCTTTTTGTGGTTGGTCTCGTTTTACGGTTCATCGGTACACGGCGTACTCCATAAAGAGTATGGCACTTTCGCGGTTGCTTGAACCAGATCGCCGCTTTATGCGCTCTGCTCTTCAGCAGGCTGAGCAGGCAAAAGAAAAGGGAGAGGTACCTGTTGGAGCTGTCGTTGTGCACGGAAAGCAGATTGTGGGACGGGGGCATAACCTAGTTGAATCCCTCGAAGACCCAACTGCCCACGCAGAAGTGATCGCCATCACCGCAGCATGCGAAACCCTCCAATCCAAAGTCCTTAAAGGCTGCACACTCTATGTCACTCTTGAACCATGCCCGATGTGCGCGGGCGCAATTGTGTTGGCCCGATTGGATCGCTTATGTTTTGGTGCGATGGATACCAAAGCGGGCAGCGCCTCTACCCTATATAACATTCCACAAGATGAGCGCCTCAACCATCAGGTAGATGTAGTCAGCGGGATAGAGGCGGATCAGGCAGAAGAGTTACTTCGGGATTTTTTTCAGCAACTCAGACATTCGCCTTCCTAGATCTGTACCAACCATGCCCCACCTATTACACTGCACATGAAGGACCTGGTAATCATAGGAGCTGGCCCCGTGGGCCTAGCCTGTGGTATTCAGGCTGCCAGACATAACCTGAGTGCCATGATCATTGAAAAGGGAGCACTAGTCAATTCGCTGGTTGGTTATCCAACCCACATGGAATTCTTTTCCACAGCTGAGCTCCTTGAGATCGGCGGCCACCCCTTCCCAACTCTATCTACCAAGCCTACACGCCCTGAAGCTCTGAAATATTATTGCCGGGTTGCCGATGTGGAATCCCTAGACGTACGACTCTACGAGCGAGTACAGCGTGTAGATGGTACGGACAACCACTTCTCAGTCGTAACCAGCAAAGGGGCATACCCCTGTCGTAAAGTTGTCGTGGTCACTGGATTTTTCGATATTCCGAACTTCCTCAACGTTCCTGGTGAAGAGCTCCCCAAGGTCACACACTATTATCGCGAGCCCTATCCTTATGCCGGGCAGCGAGTGGCAGTGATCGGAGCAAAAAATTCAGCCGCCAAAGCTGCACTTGAATGCTATCATTACGGCGCTGAAGTGAACCTCATTCATCGCGGAAATTCCCTGTCTGATAAAATCAAATACTGGATCAAGCCAGACATTGAAAACCGTATCAGAGAAGGCAGCATTACTGTGCATTTCGATACCCAAGTAACCTCAATCGAACCGGATCGGTTGATGCTCAATGGCCCCAAGGGTACGTTCTCTCTGGGCAACGATTTCGTAATTGCGATGACTGGTTATCGACCGGATTATTCCTTCCTGGAGACACTAAAAATTACCATCCAGGATGATGAGTTCCGAACCCCGTTTCATCATGCGGAAACCTTCGAAACGAATCGTCGGGGACTGTACATCGCCGGGACGGTGTGTGGTGGCCTCCGTACAAGCCGCTGGTTCATTGAGAATGGGCGCTTCCATGCTGCACAGATCATGCGTCATATTTCCACAGGGACAGTTGAGCCGCTAAAACTGGATCAGCGTTACTGGAAAACAGCCGAATAGGATACTTCTCCAATCAGCTACACGTAGCATTGTGGCATAGGCTCAGAGAGTCGCATGGCTCTACCAGCATCCATCGCGTTCCTTTTTCACCATATACAACGAACTGCCATCATAAAAGGTGAGGCTCCAAAAATTTAACCCCTGAAGTTTAAACCGCGCATCTATCTTTCGGGAAAATTAAGGCGATTACATACTTAAGTGCATAGTCGCCAAATATTAACCACATTCTGCCCCGTAACCCGGAGCACATCATCATGCTCTTTTAATCCCGACTGTGCCAGCTCGGTCAACTATGAAGAGCATTCCGTGAAGGCCACCCTAACATCAAAGATCCAAGATGCTCTGACTTTTTTATATTTCTCCGGTTTCACAGAATCCTTACCCATCTTACCCGGAGAAACGATCGAACATAATTCCAAATTCCCTGCCCCGCTACGATCCATTTTTTTTCTGACAAAAAATGGGAGGCAGCCTTTGATGGCCTGGCTAGTTCTCGTCTTTTCGGCAATTTTCGTATTGGGTGCTCAACCTCCAATGCCGAAATTTCACTCCATCCTACCCGCAACTGAGCACACTTCCAGCTATGTTGATGAGGACACCTTGTCGACGATGATTACGGGGGCAAACCTCCGGTTCTCCTCCCTGGTGAGTTCCGACGGCCAACTCCTTACGTTCACACTGGAGTCAGACGCAGACATACTCAACGAAAACGACGGTCCAACCACCGTGACTGTAACGGCGCGACTTAATACAGGCTCGCCATACAGTACTCCACAGACGCTGGCAATCACCGTGACTGGATCCGGGCGGGCTGATGCAGTTGATTTTGAAAGTGTCCCTAGCTTTGATATCGTAGTTGCGGCGAATGAAATGAGTGGATCAACAAGCTTTACGCTGACACCTAAAAATGATCAGGTAGATGAAGTAAATGAAACGATTACTATCTCCAGCACCAGTTCTCTGGTAAGTTCAGCAGCCGCTCCGATTACACTACAGGATGACGACGCCCCTCCAACTGGTGTCAATCTCCGTTCCAACACAAATGCGCTCTTTGAAGAGGACGGTGAACAAGAAATCATCATCTTTGCTGAAATCCTCAGCCCCACGACTTACGCCACAACACGGGTTATTCCTGTTACCGTTACCGGAACACAAGTTCAAGATGTGGTCAAATTTGCGCCGGTCGCAAGCTTCAATATCACGCTTCCTGCAGAGACAGCAAGCGCAACCACAACCTTTACAATTACCCCCGAAAACAACCTAGTTGATGAGGCGAATGAGACGATTACTGTAGCAAGTACGGCTCCTTTTGTGACCGGATCGGCAATTATTAATCTAATAGATGATGATCCGACACCCTCAATTACCCTGACTGCGTCTCCATCATCTGTCGGTGAATCTAGTGGTTCGACACAGGTTACCATCAGCGCGAACTGGGACAGCCAAATCATTTTCCCTACGGATCAGACGATCCCTCTCACAGTTGCTGGCTCTGGTATTGCTCTAGCTGTGGACTTTTTGCCAGTACCAGATTTTGACCTCACGATCCCACAGGGCGCATCCAGCGGTACGACTACATTTATCCTGAGTCCGATCAACGACTCAGAAGATGAGGTCAACGAAACGATCACGATCAGTAGTAGCAGTGCACTGGTGGACGAATCGGCAACAGTTGTTCTACTGGATAATGATGATGCTCCCGGCAATATCCGCCTTGCGGCTTATCCATCCGAAATCGGCGAAGGTGATGGGGCAACTTCGGTCACTCTCACGGCTACGATTGGCAACGGCACGACCTTCGCGGAAACCAGAGTATTCTCAATTGATGTCACCGGATCTGGAGGAGACAATGTAGTCGGCTTCTCATCCATCTCTAGTTTATTCATCAATTTTGTTCCTGGGACATCTATCAGCACCGCAACTCTGGAACTGGTGCCGCTTGACGATGACGAAGATACTGAAGATGAGATCGTCACTCTTTCCAGTAAAGATCCAGCTATAACAGAATCTGCCACCATCAGATTGTTGGATGACGATATCACCCCTGTCATCCTACTCAGTGCCGATCCAAGCTCCGTATCGGAAAGTGACGGAGAAACAACTATAACCGTTACTGCAACCGTGCAAAACTTACCGTCCATGGAAGAGAATCAAACACTCCCTATTATGGTCAGAGGATCCGGTAGAGCAGAAGCCGTTGACTTCATACCCGTGCCAGATTTTGATCTTGTGATAAGTGCTGGTACATCTGCGGCTTCCACAACCTTTACACTCATGCCCTTGAATGATCCCGAGAACGAGATCGACGAATCGGTGCTCATAGAAAGTAGTAGTTCCTTGGTGACAAACAGTGCAACCGTTATGATTCTTGATGATGATGATCCGGGTCAAGTGCAACTTTCTGTGACTCCCACAACTGTTTACGAAGGGAATGGGACTCAAACGGTAACGGTGACCGGAGTGATCGCCAGTGGACAAGTTTTCCCAGAAGACCGAATCATTCCTCTTTCGATCCGTGGAAGTGGACAGCCAACTGCAGTAGATTTTGAGCCGATAGCCGATATTGACTTGATTTTCAAGGCGGACCGCCTTACAACTACTACAACCTTTGACGTAACTCCAATTGATGATCTGGAGTTCGAGTCAGATGAATCCCTTACGGTATCCAGTGCAGATGCGATCATCGAAGCACCGGTTGTTGTTCAGTTGATCAACGACGATGAAAGACCGGAAGGGGTCACTCTAACCACATCTCCCGAAAGCATCCGGGAAGATGCCGGCCCCACTACCGTAACCGTGACCGCCTCTGTTGAGGGCAATACCCGGTATACTACCAGCCACGAAATCCCTTTATACATCACCAACAGTGGTGAGTCGAATTCGGTACAATACCTGCCAATCACCGGAGTGGCTCTGATGATCCCTCCAGGAGAAGCAAAGGGAAGTGTTGACTTTGAGATTACCCCGGTAAATAATGATATCCATCAGCCGAACGGAATGATCACAATTGGCAGCGAAAGCGATCTCGTATTGGGGACAACGATGATTCGTCTTGAGAATGATGATGCCGAACCTACAGGAATTACAGTATCCCTGAATCCAACGATCATAACCGAGGATGCTGGCGAAACGGAGGTCACTCTGACGGTTCACGTTGCCGGAAACACGCGCTATGGGGTAGATAAAACTCTGACGCTTGAAGGCATGGGCTCCGGTATGCCAGGTGTGGTTGGCTTCTCTTTAACCCTGCCACCTGTGCTTTCTCTTCCAGCGGGCAATGAGTCTACTTCGACCATGTTTCTTGTAGCGCCTGTAGACAATCTACTGGATGAATCTAATGAGACCCTGACCATTACCGCAAAGGGGGATAATCTTGGAGCTACTGCAGAGCTTTCGCTCACGGATGACGATGCATCTCCGGGTGGATTTGAGTTGGCAATTACTCCTGAGATCATCATAGAAGGTGATGGGCCAACTACTGTGAATGTGACAGCTACGCTCACCGGAGATACGCGCTACGCAACCACCCAAACTCTTGACCTTTCAGTCGCCGGGCCAACCATCGGCACAGTCAGCTTTGAGAGCGTCCCTGATTTTCAGATTGAAGTGCCTGTCGGTGCAGAATCAGGTAGCGGCAGCTTTACCCTGAAACCAGTGCAGAACACGATTCCTGAAACGGATGCAACGGTCACGATTACTGCCATGCATATGGGGACGACGATCCGTGCGACACTTGTGCTCCGGGATGATGATGAGGCAACGAAACGGGCCGCAGATGCGAATGTAATCCTGTTACCCGAAGCAACCAGGGCCATAATTGCCAGTTCCGTCGGAGCGGTCCACGAACGTATTCGAGTATTTCAGAATGGCTCCTCTGTCCAAACCTCTGGGTTCTCCAATGGACTATCCAGAGTTGCGATGCGATTGCAGAACGATCAACCCCGTAGGTATCCAGTGAAACCCCGGTGGGCTTCGCAACTCAATCGTATTTCCCTAGCTGCCAGCATCAAAGAACGTATCACCGTTTGGGCACATGCAGACTACCGTGCTCTCTCCAGTAACAGTAATGATTCTCCTCTTCGCTACGACGGTAGCATCACTGGTTTTCATGGCGGTGTTGATCTGTCGTTTGGACGATTTCTCGTCGGGCTGTCAGCCTCACAGTTTGACGGCGATCTGGATTATGAACACAGCGGGGGTAGCGCAAATCGACCGGCTCTGACGGCCCCCTTCGAAGGCCTATACCAAATCAATGCCCATATGCTGACCCCGTACATAAACTGGTCCTGGAATGCACGCTCCGGTGTCTGGGCAATGGTTAGTTTCAGTTCAGGAGAGGTAGAAATTTCCGATTCTGAATTAAACTCAGAGGAGGCAAATACCTCCTTGGGTGCCTTGGCAGCAGGGGTTGATTTAGGCCTGATCACAGCCCCAAGTGGGTTTTCTCTTGCTATCAAAGGAGCTGCCTGGGGTGGACAAATGAACCTGGACCAAAACGCCAGTCGCATTAGCGGACTGGATGTGAGTGTGTATCGCTTCCAAATGTCCCTTGAGGGAGCGTACCGAATTCGGCTTGCGGATCAGGGACTAATTCAGCCATTCGCTGAGGCTGGGCTGCGCGGCGATAGCGGAGATGGTCAAACGGGGGTGGGACTGGAAATGGGTGGCGGTGCACGCCTTTCGCTACCCTCCGCAGGAATTCAGTTTACAGGACGTGGACAGGTCCTTGTTCTTCACGGAAGAGATATAGACGAATGGGCGTTTAGCGGAATGCTGCGCTATGCTCCGGGTGGGAATACAGGACCAAATCTGGAGCTGCGTTCATCAACTGGTAAACGTTTCGGAAATTTTCAGGAAATCTGGCAAGATACCAGATGGCTTGCCCGGTATAAGCACAGGAATGCAGGAACACGGCTTCAATCACGACTCGGTTACGGACTCAACGTCAATCATGGATCGATTATGCCCTACACCGGGGTAGAACTCGGGCATGGTGTAGCCACACAGATGGGGGCGGAATATCAAATTGGATCCCAACTGAATATTCGGATGGAAGCTGCTTTTCACATGCAGTCCATCATGCGCCAGAGTTCACCGACGATACGTGCCGTGATTCTACTGCGATAGAAGACGACTGACTGCATCCAAACATCTCCACAGGGGTTGCAGCGATCTTGGAATGAACTACCCATCGGGGGGATTTGCCCTGATTTCGTCGGCATACACTGCAGCCAATAAAAAGACACGGTTCCACGGAAAGGCTCCATGTATTACCTTTGTTGAATCCCTGGCACATCTAGCTCTTCCCAATTCTAACCCGAATGAAGATGAGGCATCATTGCGCAATCGTATTTACAGCACTGATTTTATTCTCAGGATCAGCTCAGGCTCAGTCTGGACGGATTCCGGTGGCAGCCGACAGTGGTATGGTTGTTTCCAGTCACTACCTAGCCTCAGAAGCGGGCATGGAGGTCCTTCGAAGCGGGGGTAATGCGGTGGATGCCGCGATTGCAACGGCGTTTGCACTCGCAGTCACCCTCCCCTCGGCTGGGAATATCGGAGGAGGAGGATTTCTGGTTTATCATGGCGCGGACGGCTACGTGACTACTCTCAATTTCAGGGAAAAAGCGCCTCTGGCAGCAACAGAAACCATGTTTCTGGGACCTGACGGTGAAATAATTGATGATTCCAATCATGAGGGACCGCTTTCCGTTGGTGTTCCTGGCACAGTCTCTGGACTCTGGCTTGCCCATCAGCGCCTAGGCACAGTAGATTGGGCAACACTTGTAGAACCGGCGGTCCAACTGGCTGCAGAGGGATTTCCTTCTACGCGTGCTATGCAGTGGTTTCTGGAGCAGCTCGCACAAAGATCGGATCCTCTCTACGAAGCGACCCGCCGTGCTTTTCTGAAAGATGGCACGGAGGTTTTCAAACCTGGAGAGATCTGGAAACAGCCCGATCTAGCCGCCTCACTGGCCCGTATCCGTGATCATGGACACGATGGATTCTATAAAGGGGAAACTGCGCGGCTGTTAAGCGAATTCATGGCCCGCCACGGAGGCCTGATTACCACGGAAGACCTTTCCCTGTACGAAGCAGAAGAACTGCCTCCAGTCCACGGAAGCTTTGGGGAATATGACATATACTCAATGAGCCCTCCCAGTAGCGGGGGTGTGGCACTTATCACCATGCTCAATATTCTGGAAGGTTATGACCTTACATCATTAGGACATAACTCCGCACAATACTTGCATCTACTAACCGAGGCGATGCGACGTGCATTTGCCGATCGTGCAGAGCACCTGGGAGATCCAAATTTCAACCCAAATATGCCTGTGCAGCGCTTGATCAGTAAAGCTCACGCCGATCAACTTCGAGCTACCATCAACGAAGAACATGCTTCTGAGAGTGATCCAGAAGAGCTCAGTCAGTTGTATCTATCTATGGAAAGCGAGGAAACAACCCATCTCTCCGTAGTTGATGCTGCTGGGAATGCAGTTTCGCTGACCTATACACTTGAGCATAGCTATGGCTCGCAGATTGTTGCAGATGGGACCGGGTTCTTGTTGAATAATGAGATGGGCGACTTTAATCCGGTTCCAGGCAATACAAACTTGTCTGGCCGTATCGGTACGCCTCCCAATCTTGTTGCTCCCCAAAAACGTATGCTGAGCAGCATGACCCCTACGATAGTAGCGAAGGATGGAAAACCATTCATCGTAGTGGGAAGCCCTGGCGGACGTACGATCATCAATACAGTCCTCCAAATCATTCTGAATGTAACTAACTTCGAGATGGACATCGCTCAGGCCGTAGAAGCCACTCGAATTCATCACCAGTGGCTACCAGACATCACAAGCTTTGAGTCGTGGGGAATCTCTCCCGATACGCAGGCGCTTTATGAGGCCAAAGGCCATCGGGTACGTTACCGCAGCTCTCAGGGACGTGCGCATTGCATCATGATCCAAGGCGGCACGCTTTACGGCGCAGCCGATTCACGTAGCTATGACGGACGGGCAATTGGATTCTAGACCTCAAACACTTCGGCGTGCCCTGACCACACTGGATACGTCTGCCGTTCTGATCGGCATCACCATCGGAGCAGGCATTTTTGCTGTACCGCAGCAAATTGCACTGAACATGAGCTCGTTCAGTCAGATCATCTGGCTTTGGGTAGGCTGTGGAGCACTTGCGCTCGTTGGTTATCTCATTTATGCTGAGTTGGGCACTCGTCTACCTGTTACGGGCGGAGAATACGTGTACATCAGCCGAGCTTTCGGCCCCCTAGCCGGCTTCATCTTCGGCTGGGCCCAGCTATTTATCATCCGTTCCAGCCCAGTGGCAGGCCTCACTCTGGTAACGGTTGCCTACTTTGAGTATTTCGTAGATCTGCTTCCTTGGCAGGAAACCGTCTTAGCACTATGCATCATTGCCGCCCTCTGCTATCTAAACTATACCGGGATTCAACGCGCAAAAATCTATCAGAATTTTTCGACGATTGCGAAGGTAGGTGGCCTGCTGCTCTTAGTGATCATTGGTCTGATTGTATTGCCGGGTGGAGAAAGCAAACTCGGAGAAACGGCTGCCAGTCAAAGCAGGCTCGGGTTCACTGGCAGCATTGCCGACTCAATCCTTCTGGTCCTTTTCACCATGGTTGGCTGGGAGCGCCTCGGATATGCTGCAGGCGAGATGAAAACACCGAACCGCTCACTTCCTCGCGCATTGCTACTCGGGTTTATCACCGTATTTTTTATTTACTTTGCAACGAACGTTGTATACCACGGCATTCTGGGATTAGAGGCGATTCGCGAAACGAATCGTGTAGGTGCAGAACTGGCGATTGTACTTCTGGGACCAATCGGGGCTGGTGCCTTTGCCATTCTGGTCATGATTTCGGCCACGGGAAGTGTGAACGGGACGATTATCGCCGCCCCGCGAGTCTATTATGCAATGGCAAAGGATGGAATCTTTTTTCGTTGGCTTAACTATGTGCATCCAAAATACCGCACCCCATCCCGAGCGGTCCTGATTCAATGCATATGGGGAACTGTCATTTTGTTGGTACGCGGATCTTTTGAAAACATAGCAACAGGGATGGTCTTTGTCATTCTGATCTTTTATGCTGTGACTACTGCAGCTTTATTCGTGCTCCGACACCGTAAAGTGGGTGAAGACAATACGATTTTCAAGGTCCCGGGATACCCCGTTCTACCCGCCATTTATCTACTTTTGCTCGTGGCCTTGATTCTTGTTCGCGGCGTACTGGACTGGCAGCAATCTTTGATTGACTTATCCTTTGTGCTTTCAGGGTTCCCTGTCGCGGCCTACTTCTTCTGGAGACGCCGTGGGAATGCTTCTAAGGCGTGATTGAGTCGAACGGGTTTGCAACGTTGCGAACCCGGCACCCCCTGAGTCAGTGTTTGGAGAGCAAATAATTGTCTTGGCGAATCCCCGGACTCACTTGTTGACACACCGCAAGAATAAATAAATTCTGGTATCCCGTGATAAAACGTAATTCATGATTTATGCAGATGCGTAATTCACTGCAAATGTGATTCCCAACAGCAAAATGCCCGGATGGTTATGATGATACCACGGTGTCCCCTCGCAAGGTATGAGATGAATTTCGCAGAGCGCGAAACCCTGATAACTATGCTTCGTAGAGGGTTAGTTGCGTAGTATCCATTTACAAACCTTAGCTTTATCCGATGAAATTTAGCTTTTTCACTCTTGCTATCCTGCTGATGTGCGTACCGAGCACTTGGGCCCAGGAAGAGACAACCATGCAAATACCTACGATTAGTTACGAAAAATTCCATTTGGACAATGGCCTGACTGTCATCGTCCATGAAGATGACAAGGCCCCCCTGGTGGCTGTGAATCTCTGGTATCATGTCGGATCTAAAAATGAGCCTGAAGGACGCAGCGGATTTGCTCATCTATTTGAACATCTAATGTTCAATGGCTCGGAAAATTTTAACGACGACTACTTCCAGATACTTGAGCGACTTGGTGCAACAGACCTGAACGGCACGACCAACAGGGACCGTACCAACTATTTTCAGACTGTACCCAAAAATGCAGTCGATCTAGTGTTATGGATGGAATCTGATCGAATGGGTCACCTCCTTGGTGCGATTGATCAGGCAAAACTTGACGAGCAACGAGGGGTCGTACAGAACGAAAAACGCCAGGGAGAAAATGCTCCATACGGACAGGTCTTTAATCATATTACAGATGCTACGTACCCCAAAGGGCATCCCTATGCCCATACCGTGATTGGCTCCATGGAGGATCTGAATGCTGCAGAGTTGGAAGATGTGCAGGAATGGTTTAAAGCATACTACGGCCCAAATAATGCCGTCATCTCAATTGCAGGTGATATTACGGTGGATGAAGCTCGTACACTGACTGAAAAGTATTTTGGCGATATCCCTCCTGGACCACCAGTATCCCACTTTGATACGTGGATCGCCAAGCGTACAGGTGAACAGCGTGAGGCCATGCAGGATCGCGTACCACAGGCACGAATCTACAAGGTTTGGAATGTGCCTGAACGCTATGCCAAAGATTTTCATCTTCTAGATCTTGCCTCAAGCGTCTTGTCCAGCGGCAAGAACTCAAGATTCTACAAACGCTTGGTTTATACGGATCAGATTGCAACGGATGCCAATGCCTACCTGTATTCGGGCAGCATAGGTAGTCAGTTTATCATTCAGGCAACCGCCCGTCCAGGCTTATCGCTTGCGGATGTTGAAGCAGCCTTGGATGAAGAATTAGCTGCCTTTATTGCCGATGGACCCACGCCGGAAGAACTCCGCCGGATCATCACACAGGAGAAAGCAAGTTTCATTTATGGCATGGAACGTATTGGGGGCTTTGGTGGAAAATCTGATATCCTAGCATCTTCTGAAATTTACGGAGGTAACCCTGATGCATACCTTCAATCTTTCAACGACAAAGATGCTGCCGCTCCCGAGGATGTTCGTCGGGTAGCTGAAAAATGGCTCTCGGATGGTGTCTATGTGATGGAAGTCCATCCTTTCCCTGAACTTGCGGCAACAGCAGAAGGACAGGACCGGTCAACGTTACCCGAAACTGGCCCGGAACCCGAGGTAAAATTCCCTCAATTACACCGGGCTACTCTCAGCAATGGGCTGGAAATTATTTTAGCAGAACGCAATACAATCCCCTCCGTTAACCTCACCCTGATCCTTGACGCAGGCTATGCCTCGGACCAAGGAATCGCCCCGGGGACAGCTAGTATGGTCATGTCCATGCTAGACGAAGGCACCACTAGCCTTACTGCCCTGGAAATCAACGACCGGATTGCAAACCTTGGTGCGAATCTGAGTACTGGTACCGGTCTGGACGGCTCGTTCGTAAGTCTGGTATCTCTGACAGCCAACCTAGAGCCGAGCTTAGATCTCTTTGCTGATGTTATTCTCAATCCATCTTTCGCAGATTCAGAGTTTGACCGACTGAAATCAGAGCGACTGGCAGGAATTCAGAGAGAAAAAGTGAATCCCGTTCAGATGGCGCTGCGGGTCATGCCAGCTCTCTACTTCGGAACAGATCATGCATATAGCAACCCACTGACTGGCAGTGGCACAGAAGAGTCCGTTACGAACATGACACGTGAGGACCTCCAGACGTATCACAACACCTGGTTCAAACCGAATAATGCAACAATAATTGTTGTGGGAGACATTGATTTAGACACCATCGTAGCACTTCTAGAAGCCCGTTTGAGTGAGTGGGAGCCCGCGGAAGTCCCGTCAAAAAATATTGCTTCCGTCTCGCACGAAGGTGGCTCACGCGTCTACCTGATGGATCGCCCTGAGGCCCAACAATCTATCATTCTGGCTGGCCACCTTGCACCTCCGCGGAATACACCAAATAATATTGGAATTGAGACAATGAATACAGTTCTTGGTGGTGCTTTTGTTTCACGCATCAATATGAATCTCCGCGAAGATAAGGGCTGGTCGTACGGAGCAAGTTCATTATTGCTTGCTGCCCGTGGGCAGCGCCCTTTCCTCGTGTATGCACCCGTACAGACGGACAAGACCAAGGAGTCAATGATGGAGATCAAAGCAGAATTGGAGGGCATCCTTGGGGACAACCCGGCAACCGAAGATGAAGTCCTTAAAGCACAGGAGAGTCAGACTCTGGCACTCCCAGGACTGTGGGAGACGAACGGATCGGTAGCCGGGAGTATACAGAACCTTGTCCAGTATGATTTGCCGGAGGATTACTATGAAACGTATCCTGGTAAGGTGCGTGCCCTGAATGTAGACACGATCGCGTCAGCCGCTGAGGAAGTCCTCAGGCCAAACAACATGATCTGGCTGATTGTGGGAGATTTGGATGTGATTGAGTCTGGCATTCAAGAACTGGGCTACGGACCGGTCATAAAGCTTGATACAGAAGGAAACGTAATTGAAAACTGACTCTCAAACATCGGGTCGGGGGCATCCAAGCCCTCGACCCGATGTACTTCGAGGCTAATTCAGGACAACGGGAGAACTACAGAGGCACCTTTCACAGATCCTCCCCACCTCCCGATCATCCAATCGGCCTATCTACTCATCCTTTTCGGGGGCTCCCGATGCCCCGCTCAGCATTGTAGCAATATCAATTCCAGTTGATGCTTTGAGGCTCTCCAATAAAGCCGGGGTAGATCCGGCAATCTGGTTAAACACGGAAGGAACCCCTGTTCCATTGCCACTGTCAACGACTGTAAGTTTATCAATCGAAAGATTGTCAACAGTCTGAACTACCTGTTTCAATATATCCGGCAACATTTGGATCAGAAATAGTCGCTCGGCATTTGGGCCAGCCTCTTGCCAGAGTGCGAGTTTTTGGCGTAGAACTTCAACTTCCGCCTGCCCATCTTCGAAGATTCGAGCGGCGTTCCCTTTCGCAATTTCCTCCTTTGCCTGACGCTCTGCCTCGGCAGCCACAACCACATCTGCACGCTGCCTCTTCTCTGCCAATTCTATCTCTTCTATTGCAAGCTGCTGCCGGGCCTGCGCGGCCGAAACTTCGGCAGCAACATCAATACGGGCCTCCTCCGCAGCACTTTTGGCCGATAACTGCGCCTTCAGAATGCGCAGATCATTCTCTGCCTGCTCAATGCTCTTGTCCGCATTCGTTTCAGCGAGTCTTGCCTGTTCACGTTTTTCTGCCTCAGCAACCCGTGCTGCAGCAATAATATGTGCAGACTGTTGACGCCCGATTGCATCTAGATATCCTGCATCATCTTCGACACTCTGGATTTTCATGGTATCCAGTTGTAATCCTAGGTTACTTAAGTCAATGTCGGCCTCGGCTAAGAGCTCTTTGGCAAATTTCAGTCGATCTTCATTCACTTCTTCCGGTGTGAGCGTTGCCAATACTCCCCGTAAATTACCTTCCAGGGTTTCTTTCGCAATCATCTGGATTTCATGCGGGTCTTTACCCAGAAGCCGCTCAACGGCGTTCGCAAGCTCCGATTCGTTGGAGGCGACCTTCACGTTGGCAATCGCCCGCACAGTGAGCGGAATGCCTCCTTTGGAATACGCATTCTGAACCGTCAAGTCCAAAGGAATGGTGTTCAGGCGAATCCTATCAACCTGCTCCAAAAGAGGAATTCTGAACCCACGCCCTCCCTTGATGAATCGGTAGCCTACCTTCGTTCCATCTGAAGTACTACGCCTGCGTCCACTGAAAATGAGAACCTCGTTAGGTTGGCAGATTTTCAGGTTTGCCCGCACGATACCAAACACTGCAAGGATTGCCGTAACGAGAACTCCACTAATAACAACGATTGTTTCCATTTTGAGAAATTGTATGATAACAGAGGCGGCTCAACTGGAATGAAGCACCTTCCAAGCCTTGAGTACGAAAACTACACTTCAATTCTGGTTGAGTTCGAGAATCACACTCTTAATTATGCTAAGAGCTTTTAGTTCGTTTAAACATGGCTCTTCAACGTCTACGGCCTAATACCACGGAGGAAAGTATATGAGACCCGCAAGTATTTTCTAGCTGAACCGGAGCGAGACAAGTGCAGATGCAAACTGAAGCAACCCGTAGGCATGTCCGCTCGGAGTGCTCGACCCGCCTATCTAAGGACACAGCTTTAGGAAAACTTATGTCTTCAATACCTCCGCTACGGCTCCCTCCATACGAACAACTACAACCTCCTCTCCTTGAACAAAGGCCTCTTCCGCTTCTTCAAATCCACGCGCCTTGAATTGCATACGCTGCCCTTTTGTTACCAAAACGATTTTTCCTACATCTGAACGCCCAAATGGAATGATCACTTTGGCGGTCCGGCCAGTGAGATCCGAAGATGTAACCTCACTGGAAATGTGTGCATAGCCAACACGCTTGATCACATAATTTCCGCCGATCCCAACCGTTAGGCCGACGGCCAGCGAAGCGAACAGTCGTACAATTTCATTCACGTTTGCAAAAGGCAATAACACGCCACACATACCAAAGAACGCTGCAAACAGAAAGATCGTACGTACTGAGAATAGGTCAACCCAACCTGCTCCTACATCCGAATCCAATTCCATATCGGCGTCGAGGTCTGCGTCCAGATCCACATCTAGGTCCGCATCCAAGTCAGCATCAAGATCTGAGTCACCTCCACCGATCAAGGAAAGTAAAACAAAAACTCCACCAACAATGAGACTGATCCAATACAATGCGTCCATTCCAAATCGGGTACAAAACTACACCTGCAACCGAGTAGCACGCCAAGGGGTCCCAATTATTACCATCTCTTTCATGCCTTGCTCTGCAAAGAATACGCCCACTATTCACGATTCCAAAACACCCTCTGTTTGCGCCGCTGTTGGATTCATCGTGGGTCCCGAAACCTCGCGAACGAAAAAGCCGAGGCCCCTAGAGAAAAACCTCTGGGACCTCGGCCGGTACTCTGACTCGCTCGAATGCGAAACTAAAATAGGAAATCGTGTCTCACTCTGTGACACAAAATGAGCTCATGGGGGATTCGTTACTCATTGCCTGCCTTGGCAACTCCAGACATGGCTCCACACCCTTAGTCGGTGATTGGTTTATTCGCAGGTTGGTCATCCCAAATTCAACCAGTTTAACAAACCTGTGCAGACAAGCCCCATAAGTTTCCGATACCATTCCCCTGATCAACGTACAGGAGTCACCGCTGCCACATCCTCCTCTCTGGTTCGAACGCGAATTACGCGTTCAGCCGGGAACACGAAAATCTTACCGTCACCGACATTACCTGTGGCTGCAGCACTGCAAATTGCGTCCACAGCAACATCAACAAAATCATCAGAGACACCGATGTCAATCATGAATTTATCTTTTAATTCCATTTTCGCGGTCGTGCCGCGATACGTTCCTACCACTTCTACTTCACCGCCATGCCCACGCACTTTCGAAACCGTCAGTCCGGTAATATCTGCTGCATAGAGGGCACGAAGTACGTCCGACAGCTTTGATGGCCGGATGATTGCTTTTACGAGTTTCATTTTATTTGATGTTTTATTTGTTGCCGTTTTTGATACCATTGACGCGTGCAGGTGCCTCTGTCTCATGAAGCAGGACGGCCCCTTCTCCCGTTGCATATGCTTCTTCTCCATGCGCCACAAGATCCATCCCTAAGCCTTCATCAAAGGATTCAGCCCGCAAACCAACCACTAATCCAATCACCTTCAGAATGACATATGTCAAGCCGCCGCTATATACTGCAACGGCAGCAACGGACAAAGCCTGGATCCCAAGTTGTCCAAAATCCCCGCTGAAAAATAGCCCCTGAACATCTCCTCCAAATGCTGTTGTTGCCAACATTCCTGTCAATAATGCTCCCATAATTCCTCCCATACCATGGGCAGCAAACACATCCAACGAATCATCCAGGCTTGTTCTAGTGCGCCATTTGATGATAAAATAGCTCGGGATTACCGCAATTGCTCCCAGGATGATCGCTCCTCCGGGGCTCACGAATCCTGCAGCCGGTGTGATGGCCACCAAGCCAACAACAATGCCTGTGGCAATGCCAACGGCCGTAACTTTTCCCGTGGTAAACTGATCCAACAGAGTCCAGACAAAAACACCGGCTGCCGGTGCAAGCAATGTATTGACAAGCGCCAGAGCAGCAATCCCATCTGCTGCAAGCGCACTCCCACCATTAAATCCAAACCATCCAAACCAGAGAACACCAGCCCCCAGAAGTACGAAGGGGACATTATGAGGCAGAAGTGCTTCCCGCCCATAATCCTTGCGCGGGCCCAGCACCCGTGCGGCCACTATCGCTGCAATTCCTGCATTTACATGGACAACTGCACCCCCGGCAAAGTCCAAGGCACCGAGTTCACCGAGCCATCCACCTCCCCACACCCAATGGCACACTGGTGCATAGACGATCAACCCCCAGAGACCAATGAATATGACATAAGGGATAAATTTCATTCGCTCAACAACTGCACCAGATATGAGCGCGGCAGTAATGATGGCAAACGTTCCCTGAAATCCCATGAAAAGCATGTCCGGGATTGTACCATTGGGATCCAACCCAACACCGCTTAGAAAAGCCATTGAGAGATCGCCAAACCAGGCATTCCCTGAGCCAAATGCAAGCGAATATCCAGCAATTGCCCACAGTGTGCCGGAAACCCCCAGAGCCACAAAGCTCATCATCATTGTATTGAGTGCATTCTTCGAACGGACAAGCCCGCCGTAAAAGAACGCCAGCGCGGGGGTCATCAGCAAAACAAGAGCCGTGGAAATCAGCAACCACGCCGTATCTGCACCGCTGATAGAAGCTACTGCATCTGCTTCTTGGGCAAAAGCTGAGAAAGGCATCAGCAGACCCAATCCTGCCAATGCATAAAGTTTTTTATAAGGCATTGTTTTCCAGATTTATTAAGGACGAAGCAAGTAAAGACCGCAATAATTTAGGAAAAATAATTACAATAGCCAAACAATTCAGGAAATTTTTGTGTTTTTCCGACTGTTTTTAAGAAAAATTGTTTACTTTCGGGGGGACAGACAACCCCGCAAGTCTTGACATGCACCCAGTGAAACCGTCTGCCGCTTTGGTCTACTCCGTAAAGGGGTGGGCTGTGAGTCCTTAATCGGAGTTCATGATGAACAGAGGGGCATCCTGGAGATCCTTGAAATTGGGACGAAGCCGCTCAACATTATAGAATTTTTCAATATCCACCACTTTGTGTGGTCCGTTAATGACTTCCATCGAGATATTTCCATACACCCCATTACGAATATTCACCAAACGCCCCGATGTGCCTTCCAGAATTAAATCCAGAGCTAAATTACCATACGCCATCGGTACGACAGAATCCAAGGCATCCGGCACTCCACAACGCACCAAATATCCCAGTCGCTGATTCACAACATTGATCCGTTTACCCTGATTATAAGTTGGTGATCGCTCCTTCAATTCTTTGCCAACCCGATCTCCAATTCCTCCTAGCTTCGCGTGCCCGTACTGGTCCTTCTCAGATCCCAGAAAGGACATCTCATCATCCCCTCTGATTTTTGCCCCCTCAGAAACCAATACGACAGAGTAGCGGCTGGGATGTCGATTCCGATCGTAGACCATCAGGTCCGTTAATTTATCCATATTAAAATCGATTTCGGGTATCACACAGCGATCCGCTGCACCAGCCATTGCTGGCAAAAGTGCCGAATAACCCGCATAACGACCAAAAACTTCAATGACCAGAAAGCGCTCATGTGACCCTGCGGAGGTCCGCAGCGTATTGGCCAATTCAATCGTCCTGGTCACGCATGTACCGAACCCGATACAATAATCCGTACCGGGCACATCATTGTCCATGGTTTTAGGGATTGCCACGACCTTCACACCTTCTTTGTGTAAGCGGTAACCATAGCTAAGCGTGTCATCTCCCCCAATTGGGATGAGATAATCAATGCCAAGGTATTCAATGTTCGAGAGTACTGCGGCGGTGACATCATTAATCTCATCCTTGAACTGATCCCGCAAGTGTGCCGGCAGCGTACTCTTCGGCAGGTGGCTTGGCCGCGTGCGTGAGCTATGTAAGAATGTCCCCCCTGTGCGTGCAGCTGCATTCACTATGGACTCCTTAAGTTCTTGCACACTTCCTGAGTTGTCCACCTCGGGATCCTGAACAAGATCGACCAGTCCTGCCCATCCTCGCTTGATTCCGAGTACCCTGTATCCTTCACGTAGTGCACGAACGGTGACAGCACGAATTGCCGGGTTCAATCCCGGCACATCGCCACCACCGGTAAGGATTCCGATTGTACCTTTGTAGGCCATGATGAATTGTATTTCAGTAGGTTGATTTCTTCGAAAATTACGACACGACAGGCAATCGGTTACACCGCTTACAAAATGATAATCTTGGCAAATCCGTTTTTCGCGCAAATTCGGGAAGATTTTTTCTGATGAATCGTCTAAGCAGCTAAAGAATTTGATATTTTTCAACTCATGCGTCGTACATCCTACTTCCCGTGCTTTATTCTGCTCTTGAGTGGACTACTTTTTGTCCAGAGTGGTTTCGCCCAGCGAGGACCACGGGGGCCACGCATTAACTCACCAGAAATGCAGGAGACCCTCGTTGACACACTGATCTCCACGCTTGAGGTTGCGGATGAACTGGTCCCAGCGGTTCGTGCAATCTTGGAAGCTCGGACAAATTCTTTGATGGCACTTCGCCCTGAGCCCGGCGGAGGTCGCGGCCAGTTTCAAGCTATGCGTGCCAAACGTCAGGCAATCAACCAGGAAACCGAAACCGCACTTGCAGCGCTTTTGACGCCTGAGCAAATGACCTCGTACCGAAAATTTATGGACGATCAGTCCCGAGAACGAAGACAACAAATGCGTCGCAGAAATCAAGAGGATCGCCCATAACCTCTACTTTTGATTATGGATAGATCCGCTTGCCGTTGGGAAAAGGACACCGAAGAAATGGTCTCGTGTCAAGGAAAAATGAACTGTAACGTTGAGTCGTGAAAAAGTGGGAACCATTTCTTCAGATGAAATCTTGCTTGACCGCGCACGAAAAGGAGATCAGAATGCATTTCGTGAGATACTTGAACAACATCAACATACCGTGGCTCGTACCGTCGCGGGTATGCTTGGCAACACCTCTGAAGTGGATGATGTGGTTCAAGTCGTCTTCATTCGATTTTATAAAACACTTCACCGGTTTCGCGGAGAGGCAGCCTGTCGTACTTACCTCACACGGATTGCGATTAATGCATCCCTTGATGTTCTTCGACGACGAAAAAACCTGCGTTCACGATTCATCAGCCGGGATGATGAAAAAATGATGCTTCCTGAACCTGGAGCCTATGATTCTGAATCAGAACGCTTTGATCGGATACAACTCATTAATTCAGCGATGAATCAACTTAAACCCCACCACCGTGCAGTCGTTGTGCTTCGGTTGATTGACGGATACTCCGTTATCGAGACTGCCGAACTACTTGGAATCGCCCAAGGTACGGTAATGTCCAGACTGAGCCGTGCGACCGCTCATCTGCGCACGATCTTAGGCCCCATCCTTGAAGAAGAGAATTAGACATGTCACTCGTCCCATGAAAGATCCTCGCTTACATACCTTACTCCAGGAGGCGGCGGAAATCAATGCTGAATTCAATACTCAGCCGTTCCTTCCTGATCGAATCATGCGAAAGGTCCGAACAATCAACCCGTCGGAAGAGCAGTTTTTTCAAATGATCTGGTTTGCTTTCAAGCCCGTCATCCTCGCGAGTGCACTTTTTGTCTTGGGGTTTCTCTCCTACAACACATTTATCAGCCGTAGCTATGAGGTCCCCCCGACAACGACAGAAATTGTCTTCGGCCTGCAGCCTCTGACACTTACGACCGCCTATTCCACAGATTTGGACGAATCCCCGTCAACAATCCCATGAGTACTCGTGTTAAATCGTTGGTCGTCCTTGGATGTACCTTAATTATTGGAATTGCCATTGGTATCCTAGGAACCAGTACGTGGCAACATCGTCGGAACGTCGCTCTGTCTGAAACTCGAATTCAAGGTGGACTGACGCGTCACATTGAACGAGTCATTGATTTTCAAGATAAAGAACAGCTCGCTGAAGTCAGAACCATTGTGCGCCGTGCTGAACGATCATTGATGCAACAACGCCGACGTGCAATCGATAGTCTGGCCGTTCACCGCCAGATCTTAATTGCAGACCTGCAACAAGTTCTCACCCCAGAGCAATGGCAGCGCCTTGAAGCTTGGCTGGATCGAGAGCAAAAGCACCGAAGAGACCGACGAGATCGATCATCCAGTCAGCGCCGCTCGTCGCGAAAGAATTCTTCAGACCAAAAACCCCAATATTAATCTAACTCCGATGCGATTCTCTATCATCGTAACCGCTATTGTGATTACCGGTGCCTCACTCTGGTATTTCAACCGGGGCTCCGCTGAGCCTGTCAGCCCTTACCGGTTCGTGACACTTGAAGAAGGCGATCTTGAATCTGTTGTTGCAAGTACCGGGGCACTGGATGCTGTGACAACGGTCCAGGTTGGCACCCAAGTTTCTGGCATTATTGCCAGCATTTATGTCGACTTCAATGACCGCGTGTATGAGGGGCAAGTGATCGCCCGGATTGATACTACACTCCTGTGGAGTGCCGTGCGTGATGCGGAATCCAATTTGGAACGAAATCAAGCGCAGCTCCGACAGGCCCAGCGGGAGCTGGAACGGTTACAACCCTTGTACGAGCAACAATTCGTGACCGAGGTAGACTATTACCGGGCACAGTACGACCTAGACATTGCTAATGCAGCGACCAATAGTGCAGAAATCAGCTTGGATCGTGCTCGGCAAAATCTGAGTTATGCTACGATCATAGCTCCGATCTCTGGGACGGTCATCGAGCGCAATGTAGATGTTGGCCAGACGGTGGCAGCTAGCTTTTCAGCACCTCAGCTTTTTCTGATTGCTGACGACCTCTCTCGTATGGAAATCCTTGCGTCCGTTGATGAGAGCGACATCGGGCAGATCCAAGAAGGACAATTCGCGCGATTCACCGTACAGGCATATCCTGATGAAATGTTCACCGGAATAGTCCGGCAGGTACGTCTACAATCAACGGTAGAAGAAAACGTGGTGAATTACACTGTCGTCGTTGACGTTGAAAATCCAGACGGACGGCTTTTGCCCGGCATGACAGCCACCGTCGATTTCTTGATCGAATCTGCTAACAACGTTCTCAAACTTCCCAATGCTGCACTGCGTTTTCGGGGTACTCCACAAATGTTTGAAACCCTCCGTGCACGCAGAGAGGCAGCGGGGGGAGATAGATCTGAAGGCAATCCGAGTCCGGGAAATGGCAACCGCCCTAACAATGGCAGCACATGGAGCGGTGCTGGAGCAGGTAGCTTCGGAGGAGGTGCGAATAATTTTACTATGATCTGGTATCTGGATGAAAATAACGAACTGATGGCCGTTCCCGCACAAACTGGAATCACGGACGGCCAGATGACCGAGGTGTCCAGCGCACGCCTTCAGCCCGGCCTGCAAGTCATCGCGGGAGTCACACAACAGGAAGGCGAAGACTCAAACAACCCATTCCAACGCGCCCAGCAACGTTTTCGTCCAGGAGGATTTTAGTCCACATGGAAAGTGAACTGGTGATGCGAACGCAGGGATTGACCAAGGTTTATACCATGGGGAAGACCGAGGTCCACGCCCTGCAAGGGGTTGACCTGACAGTCGAACGGGGCGAAATGATTGCAATCGTGGGGGCTTCCGGCTCGGGAAAATCTACTCTGATGAATATCATCGGTTGCCTGGATTACCCTACATCAGGGACCTACTTTCTGGATGATGTACATGTAGAGAATTTGTCTCGCAACCAATTGGCCGATATTCGAAACAGCAAGATTGGCTTTGTCTTTCAGGGTTTTAACCTGCTTGCCCGAACGACTGCTCTTGAAAATGTTGAGTTACCTCTTCTCTACGACCGATCCCGGCGCAAAATTCGAATTCGGAAAATGGCTGAAGAAGCTCTCGAGCGCGTTGGACTTGGGGATCGCATGGACCATGAACCTAACGAACTCTCGGGTGGTCAGCAACAACGCGTCGCTATTGCGCGTGCACTGGTAACCAATCCATCCATCCTCTTGGCCGATGAGCCAACCGGCAACCTCGATAGCCATACTTCCATTGAAGTGCTAACCCTCTTTCAGGAACTTCATAACCAGGGAATGACGGTGCTGCTCATCACCCACGAATCTGACGTGGCGAATTGTACGCAACGTATCATTGAGTTGCGTGATGGCAAGATCATTCAGGACAAACGTATTCAGTCCGTCAAAGCACATGAAATTGCCCTATAGAAACTGAGCGAAGTATCCGACCCTATCTTATCTATCCATGAAAGCTTCAACACTCGTCAAGGTTGCCTCCCAGAGCATTTTGAAAAACAAAATGCGCACACTCCTGACCATGCTAGGAATCGTCATTGGTGTTGGCGCCGTCATTGTTATGGTCGCTATTGGACAGGGTGCACAATCCCAGATCCAAGAGCAAATCAATACTCTGGGGACCAACATGATCGTTGTTACTCCGGGAGCCAGCAACCAGGGTGGTGTGAGTCGGGGTGCACAAAGTTACAACCGTCTCACTGTCAAGGATTTCGAAAAAATTAAACGAGAGAGTCTGATCGTTTCTGCGGTTTCGCCGGTTGTGTTTAGCCGAACACAGGTTATCGGAGGTCAAGGAAACTGGCGTACAACCATCAATGGAGTCTCAACGGATTATCAGATTATCCGGAATTGGGATCTTAAGTATGGCAGTTTCTTTGACCAAAGTGAGCAGCGTCAGATGCGACGTGTCATCGTATTAGGGCATACCGTAGCAGAAAACCTCTTCCCTGGTGAGGACCCAGTCGGACTGACCGTGCAGGTACGTAACGTTCCCGTACAGGTCATTGGCGTCCTCGAACCCAAGGGGCAAACTGCCAGCGGCACGGACCAGGATGATGTGATTTTTGCTCCCTACACGACGGTTCAGACCCGACTTAGCGGATGGAGTCGCATATTTCAGATTCTAGCTAGCACACCTTCCTCGCGTGATATTCCCGCGGCACAAGAAGAAATCCGGGCTATTATGCGGGAATCTCATGGTCTAGCGGAATTTGCTGAAGATGACTTCACGGTACGCAATCAGAACGATCTCGCTGCAGCCGAACAGGGAACCACGGAAGTTATGACTATGCTGTTGGCCGCGATTGCCTCCATCTCACTCCTCGTCGGAGGAATTGGAATCATGAACATAATGCTCGTTTCCGTAACCGAGCGTACCCGTGAAATCGGGATTCGCATGGCCATAGGTGCCCGCGGACGGGATGTGCTGACCCAATTTCTGGTTGAGAGCATTGTCATGAGTGTGTTGGGCGGCGCAATTGGGGTTGGGATTGGCTTTGCTGGCTCAAGCATATTGAGCCAGTTGACGGGATGGAATACCGTCACCTCACCTACCACCATCATGATTGCTCTGGCGTTTTCGGCAGGTGTCGGCATCTTCTTTGGCTTCTATCCTGCGCGCAAAGCTTCCGCGCTGAACCCGATTGAAGCACTCCGTCACGAATAATCGTACTACCCCCTCTGCTCTCCTCTCCGAGAGGGTACAACCCAACTTCCCCACCAGTCTCCCGCGGAGCTGCCTGATGGAACCCGTGCACACAGGGGGCAGCCCCAGCGGAAAAAGCGGAACGGACACCGCGGAGGTAGCGCACGTCGCACCTCCAAATCAAACGCTTTCGACCAACCAAGCAATCAGTCCTTTGAACCGAGGAAGATACCTGCGAGGAGGCCAAGTGCTTTCTTAACCCGCCTTCCTGCTGTTTCTTTCCTCCTGCACTTCCTTACGGATCGTGTTGGCAAGATTTCTCAAGTCCAACATGGCTCTACGAACGCGAGCACCCGCTGCATCTACCTCTTTGTCATGAAACTTGGTGAAATCGGATTCAATGCCATCAACGATGGTCTTAAGCTCACTATATCTGTTCATCGTGGTTTGATTGGTAAAACGTTTGGTTATGAAAACTGTGTGATTTAGAGTTTCTTCCCAGAATAAAACCCACCAATTGGGGTTAATCCTCTGAGCATCTGCTCTCAAAGGTGGAATATACGCAATCTGTTCAATATGTAACCAAATTCCAGCTCTTTACGGAGCTGGAATAAAAAATGATCTTATGTCGGAAGATACCAGCACGGTCCTCCAACATATGGATTGCCGAATTCATGGAAGCTGCTTCCGTGGCGAGCCGCTGCAGCGGCAATGGAATTTTCCGGTACATGAAGTTCTCACTCCCATCACGCGGTAGATAGACACGCTTAACTCTCCTATCCACCCATCACAACATCTGGACTGGAAAATACTCGGTCAGTCTGAAGATTCGTCTTGAATCAAACTCTCCATGCCGAATTTCGAGATGTTCTCCAATGTCTCGCGTACCTCGTTCCAAGTCGTCGAGTAGTTGATGACGCACATCCTGAGCGCTAGCATTCCGTCGAGGCGCGTTGATGATATGAACGCATGGTCTTCCCAGAATACTCGGGCGAGTACGGTCTTGTTGATTGTTTCCAACTGATACTTGTCAAGATCGGCGTTCTCGGGATTGACGCGGAAGCACGCAATTCCCAGTGCTACAGGTGCCAACATCTCTAAGACAGTACTCTCCTCAACATATCCCCCAATTCGATGCGCAAGATCCATCCCATGCAATTGGGCATTCCGGAATGCAGTCATACCGAAGGTCTGAACGGACATCCAGATCTTTAATGCCCTAACGGAGCGACTAAGTTGCAACCCTCTATCCGAAAAATTTGGATGACCAGCACCCCAGATCGTGTCCTGAAGAATATCACACTTGCCGACAAACACCCGCTCAAGAGTACTTAAATCCTTCACCATTAGGCCCCCTACTTCATAGGGTTGGAAAAACCACTTATGTGCGTCCAGTACAATTGAATCTGCACGCTCAATTCCACGCATGATATTCCTACCTTCCTCGGTCACGATGGCAAAGCCTCCATGAGCGGCATCAACGTGAAGCCATATTTCCTGGGCCTCGCAGTAGTCCGCCATCGCTTCCAGAGGGTCGACAGCCCCACAGCTGGATGTACCGGCGTTCGCACACACCGCAATGGGGCTGAATCCAGCAGCCCTGTCCTCGGCCACCTTCTCAGCAAGCGCATCCATGTCCATGCGGAAACGCCCGTCGGTCGGAATCATACGAATACATTCTGGACGAAGACCTATAATCCTAGCTGCTTTGATGAGCGCACTGTGGCCCTGGTCACTCATATATAGAGTGCCCCGTTCCGGATTGCCCGCCGCCTCCCGGGCCGCAACTAGACCATCCAGGTTTGCCGCCGACCCCCCGCTCGTCAACACACCTCCCGCATTTTCCGGATAGCCAATCCAGCACCGAAACCAATCAACTACGACAAGTTCTAACTGGCTCGGACCACTCGAAATCAACCAGGAGCTCTGGTTGATATTAAATCCGGCAACCATGAAGTCAGCCAAGACTCCAGGCCAAGTGGGCTGGGAAGGAATAAATCCAAAACAACGCGGATGGTCTAAACTCAGTGCCGCCGGAAGGATCTCTTGTGCGGCCTCGTCTATCACTTGCGAGGCCGAACGGCTCTCCTCGGGTGGAGGCTTCATCAATTGATCCTCAAGGTCTCGCCGGAATTCTCCTGCCCAAGCACCTTGTCCAGGCAAATTCTCGATGCGCTGCACTACCAGCTCTGCCGTTTGGCGTGCAAGTGATAGCATCTGTTCCGGCGACATCCGGAGATCACTTCCGATTCCATCATTACCATCTGTTACTTTGTCCATCAAATGCCCTCGTAGGCTAAATAGGCTGGATTAAGAAAACGGTGTGGATACAAACACAAAAATACAATAAACAACTGACCCAGCACTATATTTATAGCTTCGGCACGAAACACTAATATAGGAAACCCTGAATGAGCTCAACGATGAAACCATTCCACCTCGTCATCAACGGCAAGAAGGTCCCTACCGGGCGATGCTTTGAAGTATTGAATCCCGCCACCGAACAAGTAGCCGGACTTGCATCACTGGCAAGAAAAAAGGATCTGGATGATGCCGTGCGATCTGCTCAGATGGCGTTCGAAAAATGGCGTGAAGTGCCCGAACCCGAGAGACAGGCGGCATGCTTGGAAATTGCATCAAAAATTGAGGCAAATGCCGAGGAACTTGCTCATATCTTGACCGCTGAACAGGGCAAGCCTCTAAACGGACTTGGCTCACGATGGGAAGTCGGCGGCGCCATAGCTTGGACCCGCTATACAGCCAGCCTTTCCCTTCCGGTGAAGGTTCTCCAAGACAACGACCAGGGCAGGGTCGTGCTTCACCGCAAGCCAATCGGTGTTGTGGGCTCCATTACTCCCTGGAACTTTCCACTCATGATCGCGATCTGGCATATCGTTCCTGCTGTTCTCTCAGGCAACACGGTAGTGAGCAAACCCTCTCCTTTTACGCCTCTGTCAACGCTGCGCCTGGTTGAACTCATGAACGAAGTGTTGCCGGAAGGCGTTGTCAACTGCATCTCAGGAAAAGACAGCTTAGGTGCCGCAATGACAACGCATGAGGGGATCGGCAAAATTGTTTTCACCGGTTCCTGCGCAACTGGCCGGAAAATCATGGCGAACTCGGCGGAAACCATGAAGCGACTGACTCTCGAACTCGGTGGGAACGACGCTGGAATCGTTCTTCCAGATGTTGACCCAAAGCAGATTGCCGAAGGGCTTTTCTGGGGTGCATTCATTAACAGCGGCCAAACCTGTGCCGCGTTGAAACGTCTTTACGTACATAATGACGTGTACGACGGGGTCTGTGGGGAATTAGTTAATCTCGCCCGAAAGATGAAGGTCGGCGAGGGTACAAACGAGGATGTTGTTTTGGGACCGATTCAAAACCGCAAGCAGTACGACATTGTGTCCGACCTAGTGCAAGACGCGAAGTCCAAGGGACGTGTACTCTTGGGCGGAGATCCCGGAGAAATACAGATGGAAATGGGTGGAAAGGGATATTTTTTTCCGCTCACGATCATAGCCGATTTGGAAAACGGAGACCCTCTAGTTGACGAGGAGCAGTTCGGACCCGTCCTGCCGATTATCCGCTATCATCGGACCGAAGAGGCAATTGAGAAGGCAAACGACAATCCAAATGGCCTCGGAGGTTCGGTCTGGAGCCAGAACATAGAAAAGGCGAGAGAAATTGCGAACCAAATGGAGTGCGGATCGGTCTGGATAAACAAGCATGGAATGATCCAGCCCAACGCTCCCTTCGGCGGAGTAAAACGCTCTGGCTTCGGGGTCGAGTTCGCAGAGGAAGGTCTGAAGGAGTACACGGATATTCAGGTTGTCTTCTCCTGAAGTGTCCCGACACCACAATCCCTGCCCTGCATGGTAACTGGCGATTTCCCATACCATTTTTCGAGACCCTGATTTTTTAAATACAATTCGCTTTAGGAATTCGCCTCACTGTAATCGGGGGAGTATCTCCACGTTTCCAATCTATTTGCTATATTAGTCCCAATCGGTAGTAGCGATCTGCCAAATGTTTGGCTCAAAACCGTATATTCGTGACTACTGGCACATAAAAACATTCCAACAACTTTGGTTACAATGAAATTTACCTACGTTCTTTTTCTCACACTCGCTCTGCTGATCACCGCTTGTGGTGGTTCTGATACTTCCACGGATATGGACAGTGACGCAGAAATGCACGAAGATGGTGCTATGATGGATGACGGCGATGCCATGGAAATGGAGGCTGACTCTGCTGATGCCATGGAAATGGAGGCTGATACGACCGATATGATGGAGGAGGCAGCAGAAGAGGAAGCAATGGAAGAGGAGAGTGAAGAAGCTGAAGAGTAGTTGTCCGTATCGTTTCAGATATGGATTGTTGCTCCGGCCCCACACAGTGGGCGCACTGAACTGACGTTTGAAAGTGTGCAAGGTGTATCGCTTGACCCGTTCTGGGTCCAAGTCGGTGTGCTGTGATTGATCTGAGGATGTGATCGTGTGGGTGACCGGCTGACGTCGCAAATGCTCCGCGTTATAGCGCCTTGAGCATGCATCTATGAAGGCTCAAAACCCGTCGCTTGTGCCCTTTCGGCAATGGGCAACCAGCGATTCTCCATGGGAATCAAAGTACGGATACGCGCGGGCGGTAAGAAATTTTCAACATATTTTTGTTTCGGGTACGACAGCAGTTACCCCCGAGGGTAGTGTAGTCGGCGAGGGTGATGCCTACGCACAAACCCAGTATATCTTTTCCGTCATTGCGGAAGCCCTTCACGAGCTAGGGACATCCCTGACAGATGTGGTTCGTACACGGATCTATGTTGTGGATATTGATTCCCACGCGGAGGCAGTCGGCAAAGCGCACGGTGAGATCTTTGAATCCATCCGCCCTGCCGCTACCATGGTGGGCGTTGCTGGGTTGATCGCACCTGAATTACTGGTTGAAATTGAGGTAGATGCCGTCTTGCCTACTCTCCCAGAGCCACAGCTTCCTCAAAACGTACACTCACTAGACTAGAAACCCCCTCCTCCTGCATTGTGACCCCATATAGACGATTCGCCATCTCCATGGTTCGCTTGTTGTGAGTGACAAGAATAAACTGCGTCTCCGAAGAGAAACGGTGGATCATCCGCATAAAATGATCTACATTGGCATCGTCCAGGGGAGCGTCCACTTCGTCCAGGAAACAGAACGGACTCGGTTTAATCAAATAAATTGCAAACAAGAGAGCAATCGCGGTGAGTGTTTTTTCTCCGCTGGATAGCTGTGCAATACTGACGGGACGCTTTCCACTTGGCCTTGCTATGACTGCAATGGGGGATTCCAGAACATCATCCGGCTCCGTCAGGTCAAGTTCGCATTTCGCCTTCTCTCCAAAAAGCTCACAGAAGAGTTTCTGGAAATTTTCCCGAATTAAAACATAGGTATCAAGAAACTGCTTTGATGCCGTGCGATTGATTTCTTTGATGGTCTGTACGAGTATCTTTTCTGCCTCCTCCAGGTCTGAACGCTGCTCCATCATGAATTCCAGTCGCTCATTCTGTTTGTTGTATTCTTCAAGCGCTAATGCGTTAACATTGCCCATCGACTGCAGCTTACGCTCGGTCTCCTGGATCTCCTCTCTGAGAACCACATCGTCGACCTCCTCAAACTCTGGAATTCCAGAAAGCTCAATCTGATATTCCTCCCCCGCACGAACCTGCAGATCTTCCCTTCGTGCTTTAACTGCACTGTATTTTATCTGTACATTCGTCTCTTCTTCTTTTGCTTCCTGAAACGATCTTTGTGCTTTGCGTACGTGTTCATTAATCCGCTCCAGTTCAATTCGCAATTCGCGCTCCCGAGAGCTATCCTGAGTGTTAATCTCGTCCAAATCTTTGCGACAGGTACGTTCTATTTTGAGCTGCTCCGTCAACTCACTGACTTGAACAGACGCATCCTGCTGCATCTGCACTAATGCAGCATGGTCTTCGTCATGCACCTCTGCCTGATTATCCAGACGTAACTGCTCCTGTTCTATACGCTGTAAATCCCCTTCAAGGCTCTCACGTTTGGCCACGGCTTGCACTGCAGCCGTGTGGGCATTCAGGCATGCATTCTGCATTTCTTCCAGCTGCCTCCTCCACGATTGAATTTTTTTATCCATAGACTTGACGCTCGCTTCCGCCTCGGAGAGTTTTTCATCGATATGGATGAGTTGACCGCCGCCCGGCTGCGCCTCCTCTTCCAGGTTTGCGATCTCCCTTGCAATCTGGTCCTGCCTGCGTTCAAGCACCGCAAGTTGACCTGATCCCAGTTCTCGAATCTGAGCATTTCTCTGAGCGGCATGATCGGCTTCCGAATACAGCCGCTCCACCTCACGAGTCTGAGCAATCACTTTAGATAAGCCGATTTGACTCTGTTCTTCACGCAGTCCCGCAAGGGTAGATTTTGCATGATCAACCTGTATCTGAAGCTCCGAATAGGCATCTTTTGCTGCCCGCAGACTATCACGCCGGGATAGATGTGAATAGGTTCCTCCCTCCTCGCTTCCACCTGCGTAAAGAACACCGCGTCCATCAATCCATTCCCCCTGTGGAGTGATATATCGATATGCTTTCCCCCCTTTTTCATCGAGCAAATACCGCGCCCTGTCAAGAGATTCAACAAGTACCACATCCTGAAGCAGAAGCTCAGCAACCGGTCTGTAGACCTCGTCACGGGGTGTAACATAGTTTAGTAAGGCACCCGGCGGGTGTTCAGGGGAGTCTGGTAGAAGCGGAATATTCTCCAAGACAATGAAATAGGCACGCCCCATATCTTCTGAACGTAGTTGCTCAGCAGCCATCTTGGCGACACATTCCGTGTCTACGACAATACAGCCCCCATACGGCTCGAGGGCAGCTGCCAGAGCTGCCGTGTATTCAGAGGTACAAGTAATCAGATCACTCAGCGTGGTAACCTGGATATCCTTTACTTCTGTGAGTAGATGTCGAACGGCATCGGGAAAAAAATCATAGGTGTTTACCAGGTCCTCCAAGATCTTAACCTCTGCACGCTTGGCAGCAAGTTGCCTCTCCACCCGTCCCGCTTCTTCTTCTGCGCGGGAAATTTCTCTCTCCAGCGCTGCATGTGCAACTTCAGCTTTCTGGCGTGCAACCCGCGCATGATCAAGTTTTTCTCGTGCTTCTTCGAATGCATTTTTAGCATCTTCAGCCGCCCTAGAAGCATTTCTGTTTGCTATCTCTTCGGACTTCCACGCGTCTTCAAGCCTATTCTGCTCTTCTTGCAAATGGGTAATCCGCCCCTGTAGACGGTCAGAATGACGCTGATGGTTGAGCTTTTGCTGATCAAGGTTCTTTACCGTTTCCTCAAGAGCTTTACTCTGGAGTTCAAACGCCTTCAGTTGTTCTCGCACGATATCTCTGTCGGTAGAAGCTTGATTCAGAAGCTGAGCCGTTTTGTCCGCTTCCGAGAGTGCATCCGAGAGTTCTCTTTCTGTCGATTCCCGCTGCTTTGCCAACACCTCTCGTTCGACGACTGCTGCTTCGCGCTCCAGCCCTAATCTGTCAAGGTTCTGTGCAATCGTTTGCTGATTTGCCTCCTCCAATCGCAGATCTCCCTCGAGTTTAATGATCCGTTGTTCATGCTCAACAAATGCCTGTCGATTTCTTTGCGCCCTCTTTTCCTCCGCAACAAACCTTGTGCGCAGCGCTTCGAGCTGCGCCTCACTGGCCCGTACTTGAGCAGTTAGACCGGCACAGGTATCTGAAATCTTGATGATCTCGTCTTCAAAATTTTTCTCTTCCGTCAGTAAACGGGAGTACTCAAGCTTGAACAGGTTGATCTGAGCGGTGCGCAATTCCGCTTTGTAACGCAAGTAGCGTTCTGCAATTTTTGCTTGCCGTTTCAGGCTCCGAACCCGCTTGGAAATTTCATCCGTCAGATCCCGGACCCGTGCAAGGTCCGACTGCATCTGATCAAGTTTACGAAGTGCGTCCCCTCTTCGCTTCTTGTATCGCGTGATACCCGAAGCTTCCTCAAACAGCCGACGGCGATCCTGAGTGTTTTCAGATAAGATTTCATCAATCATCTTCAACTCAATGACCGAGTAAGCTCCCGCCCCCATTCCGGTATCGGTAAAGAGATCCGTAATGTCTCGGAGCCGGCACTCCACACCATTGAGCAAATACTCCGCCTCTCCAGAACGGTACAGACGTCGTCCCAGGATCACTTCCGAGTACTCGAGGGGCAGTACTCCGCGATTATTTGCAATGGTCAACTGTACTTCCGCAAGCCCGACCGCACGTCGGCTGGTCGTGCCGTTGAAAATAACGCTGTCCATTTTACCCGACCGTAGTACACGGGCACGCTGCTCTCCGATCACCCAACGTAGAGCATCTACAATGTTTGATTTTCCACAACCATTCGGACCGACAATCGCGGTGATTCCAGGATCAAAATGTAAATCCGTTACGGAGACAAAGCTCTTGAAACCCTGAATGGAAAGCTTCTTCAGATACATGCTTTTTGTTCAATGAGAATGGCCGGTATTTCGATACCGGCCATCCCACGGGCTTCAAATATAGGACAAGATCTCCAATGATCCCGCGATTAGTGAAAAAATCTTATCATGCACCCACTCCTTCTTCCGCAGCTAAGGGCTCTGTTTCCATCACGAGCCCGCTGGCATCCGGTGCTATATCTAATGTCACGATCTGACCTGCCGAGATCCAGCCGGACAGAATCTCTTCTGCCAGTTTATTTACGACCTCGCGCTGGAGCAGGCGCTTGACCGGGCGAGCTCCAAATGCCGAGTCGAACCCTGCCTCTGCCAAATAATCTCTGGCACCGTCTGTCAGCCGAAGCGATATACCATGACTCTCCAATGCCAGTTGCTGAATCCGGGCAAACTGAATCATTACAATCTGGCGGATAGCCTCTTTGTCAAGTGGATTGAACAGCACAATTTCGTCAATGCGATTCAGAAATTCTGGACGCACACTCGCTTTCAACAGATCCATAATCTCACGCCTGACTTCCTGAGCATTAAACGAGGTCCCCGCCTCAATTCGCTGACGAATCAAGTCACTGCCTAGGTTACTAGTCATGATGACAATTGTATTCTTGAAATCTGTCGTACGCCCCTTGTTATCAGTCAGACAGCCTTCATCCAGGACCTGCAACAGGATATTAAATACCTCAGGGTGTGCCTTTTCGATCTCATCCAATAGCACCACGGCGTAAGGGCGCCGCCGAACCCTCTCGGTCAACTGGCCTCCCTCTTCGTAGCCGACATAACCTGGCGGTGCACCGATCAATCTACTTACGGTATGGCGTTCCTGATACTCACTCATGTCAATTCGTATCAGTGCTTGCTCATTATCAAAGAGGAATTCAGCCAATGCTTTGGCCAGTTCGGTCTTGCCAATCCCAGTGGAGCCAAGGAAGATGAAGGATCCTATGGGCCGTCCCTGCTCCTGGAGCCCTGCTCGCCCTCTTCGTACCGCGTGGGCAATGGACTGAATTGCTTCATCCTGACCCACCACGCGACACTTCAACTCATCCTCGGCCCGAAGCAACTTGGTACGTTCGCTTTCCATCATCCGAGAAACCGGGATACCTGTCCACTTGGAAACAATCTCGGCAATATCTTCCGCATCCACCTCTTCCTTCAGGAGTGCCCCATTTCCCTGCACCTCCTGGAGTCGGGACTGGGTCTCGTGGATCCGATTCTCTAGCTCTGGGATCGTTCCGTGGCGAATTTTTGCTACTTCCTCATACTTTCCCGCACGAACGAGCGCCTCATCTTTAATGCGCAACTCTTCAATCTTTTCTTTTGCTTCCCGGATCTCCGAGATGAGCTTCTTCTCTTCATCCCACCGAGCACGCAGACTCCCCCTTTCTTCCGTCAGATTCGCAAGTTGCTCCTCAAGTGCGGCGAGTTTTTCCTTGTCCTTCTCGCGCTTGAGTGCCTCACGTTCAATTTCCAATTGCCTGATCTGACGCTCCAATGTATCCAGCTCTTCGGGAAGGGAGTCAATCTCCGTTCGGAGACGCGCCATCGCTTCGTCAACCAAATCAATCGCTTTGTCCGGCAGATGGCGATCTCCGATATACCGGTTACTTAATTGAACGGCAGAAATAATTGCCGCATCGTTGATCCGTACCCCATGGTGCACTTCGTAGCGCTCACGGATACCGCGCAGAATTGAAATGGCATCATCCAGTTGAGGCTCACTCACCATCACCGTCTGAAATCTTCGCTCCAGTGCTTTGTCTTTCTCGAAATACTTTCGATACTCATCCAATGTCGTTGCGCCGATAGCACGCAAATCGCCCCGTGCCAAAGCTGGCTTCAGGATATTTGCTGCATCCATCGCGCCTTCCGCCGCACCGGCCCCTACTAGCGTATGGATTTCATCAATGAAGAGCAGGATCTCTCCGCTCGCATCCGTGACCTCCTTGACCACGGCTTTCAGCCGATCTTCGAACTCCCCACGATACTTGGCACCTGCAATCAGCGCACCCATGTCTAGTGCATGTAACCGTCTGGATTTTAATCCTTCGGGAACGTCTCCCTGTACAATTCGGATCGCAATCCCCTCTGCAATTGCCGTCTTCCCTACCCCTGCTTCTCCAATCAGGATGGGATTATTTTTTGTCCGCCGTGACAAGATCTGCAGTACACGTCGGATCTCTTCATCACGCCCAATCACGGGGTCAATTTTACCAATCTCTGCTAATTCGTTGAGATTCCTTGTGAAGCGTTCGAGAGCCCGGTAGCTATCTTCAGCATGCTGATCTGTCACGCGCCGGTTCCCGCGAACGCTCTTGAGTACTCCTAGGATTGACTTTTTTGTAATCGCCCGACGGGCCATCGCCTGACTTACGGAGCCATCGGTTGCGGCCAAGGCAATCAGTAGATGTTCACTGCTTACAAAATCATCTTTTAACGATTTGGATTCTTTGAGGGCCTGATCAAACATCTGCTTCGTCCCACTGGTCAAGTAACCTCCTTCAACCGATGATCCTGTGACCACCGGCAGGTTTGCAAGCAGCTGATCCACCTCACCTTCCAGCCCTTGAAGATCTGCCCCTAGTCGCTGCATGATGGTGAATCCAATGCTGTTGGGATCTGTCAAAAATGCTTTCAACAGATGGGCTGAATCCAGCCCCTGATGGTTATTGCCTGCGGCAATTTCCAGCGCCTTCTGAACGGTTTCACGCGCTTTGACTGTATAGTTATTTAGATTCATTGTGTTGTATGTCGTTTTGTCAGTATGTTTTCTTACGTACACAAGAATCCAAAAGTATTCCACAGCCCAGAATAGTGACAACTTGTCCTATCTGACCTTCAGATCCGCACAGAAGACGGACAATTACAGGGGGATTCGGCATGAATACCGCGTCCCACTGCCAATTTCTGGAAGAATCTAGCCGGTATACATCTCCAACCATACATGATTTAATCTCCCCGATCTCAGGAGCAATCAATACGTCACCTGAAATGAAAAACATGCACTTCAATTCGACCTACCAAAATCTGTCGGGATACAGCGTGGCACAAAACAGAGACTTACACAAAGTTCATCTTGTTCGCACGCTCGGAACTTATTAAGTTATATTGATGTCTCAGCCTCTCAACCATGGTGAGTGCCCTCGTTTTGGGTAATGATTGCTGCGATGCGAACCCAACGCCTAATGCCCGTAGTATTTAGCCTGAGTCTGCTACTCAGTGCTGTAGGACCTTTGTTACAGACAAACTGCTCCCGAGGTGACCACAACTCGCACGCACCTGTGGACCATCATTCCGCAGAAAAGCATTCCCATACTTCCACGCACGGACAGGACCTCCCCTGCGTACCCGACAGCGATTCGATACCCACGAAACCTGTACCGTGTCCACAGCACGCTGCACCTTGTTGTGTATTTCAAGCAGTGCCTACCACTAAGTTGGCAACCGTACTGTTTGAATCTTCTCGGATTTTATCGGGTGAACTGATGCTGTCTCGCCTCCCCAATACCTTATCTGACGTGGATTCCAGGGCAAATTTATTTAGGCCCATCTTTGCACCACAATGTTCTGCCTGTCCCCTTCCCTCTGATAGGCAAGCTGTTCTCAGCACCTTTCTGATCTGATAGGCTTCTGGTTGCGCCTGTTTCATGGGGGTACGTTTGCTACACCTCCGTGTTGATGCACAATTAGATCTATTGCTCAGGAAGTCATGAAATTAATCCAACTCGCTGGCGTAACCTGCGTCAGCCTACTTTTACTCTTATTGCCAATCCAAGTCCGTGGCCAGGATCCACCTGATGCACCGGCTGATACATTGCTACACCTTGGCGATCTCTTGGCAGAAGTACGAACACATAATCCGTCGCTGCAGGCGTCACACCTGGAGGCACAGGCACTCGCTTTACGAAGCGGGCAGGTGTCCGAACTTCCGGACCCATCCGTGACAATCGCCTACCGGCCTGTGCCCATCCTTACCGCGCGCGGTACCATACGCAGCCAGTGGAGTATAGAGCAAGAAATCCCCTATCCCGGCAAATTGGGACTTCAGGGATCCATCGCAGATCTAACTGCGGAAATCAAAAGCTTTGCAACCGCGAACCTTGAAGAAGACCTTCTACTCCAGGTCAAGCATTCCTACTTTGAACTCTACCGCATCCAACAGCAGGAATTACGTATTCTTGCCTTCAAGGACAGACTCCAAAACTTTGAAGAAGCCGCTGCAACGCGGTATGAAGTGGGTGCCGGTGTTCAACAAGCGATTCTGAAAACGCAGCTAGAGAAGAATTCTCTGTCCCGCTTGCAACTCGAGCTATCCATAGAACGACGTACGGCGACTGAGACTTTGGCCCGTTTGTTGAATCGTCCCATATCCACCGAATCCAAAGTCACCGTAACTGCCGAGGCTCCGTCCTATGTCGAGTTTGATGCAATTTCACTACTTGAGGTAAGCCTCAATCACCGGCCCGAAGTTAACGCTCTGGGCACGGCCGCAAAACGTGCCGACGAAGAAATTGCACTGGCACGCAAACAGTTCAAACCTGACTTCCGGTTTGGTATCACTTATTTCGATGTAGGCCGTGCTGATGTACCATCCACGGCGACAGGCCGTGATGCCATCGGAATCAACGCAACAATAAACATACCACTACGACGCAACGGACTGCGAGCTCGGCTAGAAGAAGCCCGTGTGCGTCGCAGCCACGTCCATGCCCGGCAAGAAGCTCTAAATACCTCCCTTGCGACTCAGGTTGCAGACCTGATACATCAATTACGCGAGGAAGCACGGCAACTGGAGCTCTTTGAGGATGCTCTGATCCCTCTGGCTGAAACTGCGCTCCAAGCCACCCTCAATTCTTACACGACGGGACGCACCGATTTCCTGGACCTGCTTGATTCGGAGCGCACACTGTTTTCACTCGGCATGAGCTACGACAATACACTTGCCCGCTATCTCCAGACAACCGCCACACTTGAACGGACACTCGGCGTGGACTCACTTGCTGATCTGATCACTCACTAGATGCCTATACCAGCATCCGTATGACCCCAATTGCCATGAATTTGCAACAACATTTCAAACCGGTATGGATTCTTTTGCTTCTCGTACTGATTCTCGTCTGTGGCTTTTTCCTCGGGCGTATTTCAATTGACGAGGCAGTAATGGAATCTCAAGAATTACCTCCACCCGACCAAAGACAGGTTCTTTATTGGCAGGCTCCCATGGATCCAACGGAGATCTACGACCGCCCTGGCAAGTCGAAGATGGGAATGGACCTAGTTCCCGTCTACGAAGACGAGGATCGAATAGAATCTGACAGTACCATATCCATTGACCCTGCTATGGTGCAGAATATGGGGGTCCGAACCGGGTATGTCCAGCGATTGGATTTTACGCGCACTATCCGTACGGTGGGGGAGGTTCAATACGACGAAGAACGACTCTATTTGGTCAATACCAAGATTTCCGGGTGGATCGAAAACCTTTACGTCCATTTTGTGGGAGACCAAGTCCAAGCGGGAGATCCGATCCTTGAGATCTATTCACCGGAATTGGTCGCGACACAGCAAGAATATGTGCTGGCATTGAAAAACTTTCAATTGGTCTCCCAGAGCACCGTGCCCTCTGTTAGAGAAGATGCTGAGAAACTGCTGGCTTCCGCCCGTACGCGTCTTGAGTATTGGGACATTCCTGCGTCGGAAATCGAGCACTTGGCACAAACCGGTGAGGTCAGGAAAACAATTCTTCTCACAGCTCCGGCAACAGGAATCGTTGTAGCAAGAAATGCAATTGAAGGTGCACACGTTGAGGTTGGGGAAGATTTGTTTCGGATCGCCGATTTACGGACTGTTTGGGTGCATGCCAGCTTCTATGACAATGAAGTGCCGTGGATCAGCAATGGGCAGAGTGTCGAAATGGAATTGTCCTATTTGCCAGGTAAGACCTATGCTGGCAGGGTATCCTACGTGTACCCCTACCTGAGAGAGAGAGCCCGTGATGTCCATGTTCGTCTGATCTTCTCCAATCCCGACCTGGATCTAAAACCAGGCATGTATGCCAATGTGCAACTCCAGGGCAAGGTCATTCCTGATGCGGTCGTGGTGCCATCCGAGGCAGTCATTCGATCCGGAGCACGTGCTATTGTATTTATTGTCCATGGTGAGGGACGATTCGAACCCCGTGAAGTCCTGCTTGGCGAAGAAGGCGGGCCTGGCAACAACTATATCCGAATCCTACGAGGGCTGCAGGGAAGTGAGGAGATTGTGACTTCAGCCCAGTTCATGTTAGACAGTGAAAGCCGCTTGCAGGAAGCAATTCGCAAGATGCTTCAAGGAGAGACATCTATGGAATCAACGCCGGAGAACGCGGAAGCAAGCATGCCTTCGGAGATGGCCGACCCAGGAGAACATCTGCATCATTGAGATCGATCATGATGAATATTTCGCAAAATTTTAACACGCAACCCCGCACGCTCAACTAAGATCATCATGTTAGAAAGAATCATTGAGGGGTCGGTTAAAAACCGCTTCCTGGTCGTCCTCTTAACCCTTTTGATTGGAGCCGCCGGTGTGTACGCATTGGTTCAGACACCAGTGGACGCTATCCCTGATCTGAGCGACATTCAGGTCATTGTTCACACTGAGTATCCCGGGCAAGCTCCACAGGTCGTTGAAGATCAGGTTACCTATCCCCTGACAACCGCTATGCTTGCCGTCCCATTTGCAAAGGTCGTACGAGGCTATTCATTTTTTGGCTCGTCGTTCGTCTACATAATTTTTGAAGACGGCACCGACCCGTACTGGGCACGAAGCCGCGTATTGGAATATCTGAACTATGTAGGTGACCGACTTCCTAGCGGCGTAACCCCTGCATTGGGGCCGGACGCTACTGGTGTGGGGTGGGTGTTTGAATACGTACTTAGCAGCGATAACCGTCACGATCTCCAGCAGCTACGCGCCATCCAGGACTGGTTTCTTCGCTACGAGCTGATGAGTGTGCCGGGGGTGGCTGAGGTGGCCTCCATTGGAGGCTATGTGAAGCAATACCAGGTCGAGGTTGATCCCAACAAGCTCTTGGCTTACAATGTGCCGTTGTCCAAAGTTCGCACGGCCCTGCAGCGAAGTAACAGCGATGTGGGCGGTCGCCTGATTGAGATGGGCGAAACCGAATTTATGGTACGCGGCCTAGGTTACATCCAATCCATTGACGATGTGGAGAATACACCTGTCGGGGTGGATGAGAATGGCACTCCGATACTCATCCGTAACATCGCTCATGTACATCTGGGGCCCGAGTTGCGGCGCGGACTCATTGACTGGAACGGTGAGGGGGAAACCGTAGGCGGCATTGTCGTAATGCGCTATGGGGAAAACGCGCTCAAGACAATTGATGCTGTGAAGGAAAAATTGGAAGAATTAAAAAGAGGATTACCGGAAGGGATCACGATCCAGACTGCCTACGACCGCAGTGGCCTGATCAAACGAGCCATTACCAACCTCAAAGAAAAGCTGTTGGAAGAAAGCATCATCGTCGCACTCGTAATCATGCTATTCCTGCTGCACGTCCGAAGTGCCTTTGTAGTTATCATCACCCTGCCCCTGGGCATACTCATTGCATTCTTCGTCATGCACATCCAGGGCCTGAATGCCAATATTATGTCACTCAGTGGAATTGCCATCGCCATCGGGGCCATGGTAGACGCTGCGATCGTGATGGTAGAAAATGCCCATAAGCATCTTGAGCGCCATGCGGGAAAAAAGGATCGTTGGCGCATTGTTGTGGATGCGACCAAGGAAGTTGGCCCGGCACTTTTCTATTCGCTGCTGATCATCACACTTTCTTTCCTTCCGGTTTTCACTCTGCAGGCGCAAGAGGGGCGACTCTTCAAGCCCCTGGCTTTTACGAAGACATATGTGATGGCTGCCTCTGCCCTTTTGTCCATCACGATCGTCCCTGTCCTGATGGGATATTTTGTTCGTGGTAGAATCCTGCCCGAAAAGAAGAATCCACTTAGCCGCCTATTGATTGGGGCTTACCGTCCCGTGATTCAAGGCGTCCTTCGCTTCAGATGGTTGACGATTGTAGCCGCACTAATGATCCTCGGAGCCACGGCTTACCCGCTTGGAAAACTTGGCAGCGAATTCATGCCGCCTCTGAATGAAGGGGACCTTCTCTACATGCCTACAACAGATCCCGGTATCAGCATCACCAAGGCCAAGGAAATTCTGCAACAGACCGACAAGATTATCAAAAGTTTTCCCGAGGTTGAACACGTCATGGGCAAGGCTGGGCGGGCCGAAACGGCGACCGATCCGGCCCCGCTATCCATGTTAGAGACAACCATTACACTAAAACCGGAGCATGAATGGCGCGAAGGCATGACGATGGATCAACTCATCCGTGAACTTGATGACGCAATCAACTTTCCCGGTTTGACAAACGCATGGACAATGCCCATCAAGACTCGCATTGACATGCTCTCAACGGGAATCAAAACCCCCGTGGGCATCAAGCTCATGGGGCCGGACTTGACGGTACTTTCGAACCTCAGTCAACAGGTCGCTGCCGTGGTACAGACGATTCCTGGTACGCTGAGTGCGTTCCCGGATAAAGCCGTTGGAGGCAACTTTCTTGACTATAAGATCAACCGCGGAGAAGCTGCCCGATACGGGCTCACCGTAGGTGACGTACAGGACGTAATCATGTCGGCCATCGGGGGGATGAATATAACGCAGACCGTTGAGGGTCTAGAACGGTATCCGGTCAACGTTCGCTATAGCCGAGAACTGCGCGACAATTTACCGGCACTGAATCGGGTCTTGATTCCAACGCCCACAGGAGCCCAGATTCCGCTTAGTTATGTGGCTGATTTCAGTATTGTCAAGGGACCACCGGTGATCAAGAGTGAAAACGCGCGCAAGACATCCTGGGTTTACGTTGATATTCGTGATACTGATGTGGGTTCGTATGTGAGCCATGCCCGTACGGCCATCAACGAGCAGGTGATCTTCCCCGAGGGATACAGCATTGTCTGGAGTGGTCAATATGAGTATATCGAACGTGCCCGACAGCGCCTACAATTAGTCGTGCCCATCACCCTGCTTGTCATCTTTGTACTGCTTTATTTGAATTTTAAAAGTGTCACCGAAAGTTTGATCGTGATGCTGTCCTTACCGTTTTCGGTCGTTGGCGGAATCTGGCTACTTTATGTATTGGGTTATCATCTCAGTGTCGCGGTTGGTGTAGGCTTTATTGCGCTTGCGGGTGTCGCCGCTGAAACGGGAGTGATTATGCTGATCTACCTGAACCAGGCCTACAGGGAAAAGCTGTCGCAGGGACAGATGAATTCGCTGAAGGACCTTTATGATGCTATCATTGCAGGTGCTGTTGATCGTGTGCGACCTAAGATGATGACTGTCATTACCATCATGGCCGGGTTGTTACCCATCCTATGGGGCACCGGCACAGGTTCAGAAGTGATGAAGCGTATTGTCGCCCCAATGGTGGGCGGAATGATATCTTCGACAATTTTGACTCTTATCGTGATCCCGGTAATCTACTACCTGTGGAAAAGTCACGCGTTACGGCGACAGACAAAGGCGGACTCACTGATGAGAGCCTGAGGGGCTGATTGCCCTCTTGAAAACGTCGAATCCAAGGATAATTCAGTCGTTAGCCTGAGTAGCTGGGCCCTTCCTATACCGCCCACCCCTCGCGATACTCACGGGTCATGAACTCATGCGGAACGTTTTCGCTGAGTACCTTCATGTTCTCGGCATCCCAGGTAATCTGTTCCCCGGTACGCAACGCAATGGTACCCAAACAGGTCGCTTCGGCGAGATCTGCGATATTTATAAAGCTCCCCCGGCTTTGCTTGCCCTCCCGGATTGCTTCCATGTACTCGTCCACAGAATCTTTCACCTCTTCTGCAGGCCTACTTGCTGGCAAGGATCCCTGAAGAGCAGTCATTCTACTTTCGGGTAGAAGCCGAAAATTAGACCCAAGGAAATTCCCGAGAATCGTTCCATATTCACCCACGTATAGTACTCCCTGATTGGGAAGTTGCTCACCCGGTGCCAATAAACCCTTCGCTACGCGTGGTTTCATGCCACCGTCATACCAGAAAATATCCAAATCCCGATGCTCAAAATGCACTGTACTTGCCGTTGGGAACGCGACTTCCGAACGGCGCCACTGACTTTGATTCCCCACAATGGTTGCACCTGTGGCAGCGTTGGATTCCACGCGAATCACCGGACCAGGGTTCAGCATCCGGTAGGTCCTCCATAAGCTGTATTGTCCCATATCCCCCAGACAACCGCTGCCAAACTCAAACCATCCCCGGAAAAGTGCATGGGTGTAATCAATGTGGTAGGGACGATCCGGCACACATCCCAACCACAGATCCCAGTTCATCCCATCGGGGACTGCCATCTCCTCTTTGGGATTCTCGATCCATCCTTGGGGCCATATAGGGCGATTGGACCAATTATGAACCTCTTTCACCTTCCCGATCACCCCTTGGTCCAGCCATTCCCATAGCTGATAAAGTGCCGGATCATTGTTCCACGCCATAAGATGAGTGGTTACATCTGTTTCTTTGGCAATTCGAACGCTATGATGCACTTCATGCAGCGTGTTGGCAAGTACCTTGTGGGAAACCACCGCCTTGCCTGCCTTCATCCCCGCAATATTCACCGCCCCGTGAAGATGTTCAGGTGTCATGTCAATGATGGCATCAATGCCCTCAGATTCGGCCAGCATCTCTCTGTAATCCGCATAAAGCTTTAGACCTTCCCAATCACCCTGCCCACGCTCGTTCGCATAATACCCCTCAACCACCTCCTTCACGGCCATTAGCCCAGCCCGAATGCCTGTTTCGGATCCCCAGTTGGGATTACCAAGAAATTCACGTATTGAATTGCGGAGGCCATGGGGGCTCCAGTCGCGATAATCCTCCGAGTCTGTATTGGGATCACAGATTGCAACCAGATTGAGATCCTCCCTTGGCAGCCAATCGCTCATCAACTGACGTAAGGCCTGCGTTCCGCAGCCGATCAGTGCGACGTTGACCCGGTCACTGGGAGCAATACGACCCGGCCCGCCAAAAACTTGCCGGGGGAGCACCGCGGCAACAGATGCAGCCCCGGTAGTGGTCGCAATAAATTCGCGTCGATTGAAATTTTTTATTCGTGACATGACTCTCTGGAGTTGTTGAATACCTAAGCCTATAAGTTAGCACAATTGTTCGGCTTTTGCACGATCAATTATCTATCACCGTGCCTGGAACTCAAATCAGGGACAGGGCAGGCTGCTGCAATCAGTCATTCACATAAATCCTGGTGATTTCTGTCGGGCAAGATGCCGGTCTGATGCAACGAATGCCCTATATTTCAAGTTCTCATGAATCACGACTAGAGACCTGTAGCATGGCACTTCGATTTCGCAATTTCCTGACCCTGTCAGTCATCCTCGTCTGCTTTGGTCATTACCAAAGCACGGCCCAAGAAGTGACGTATCAGGAGCTATTTCGACCGCAATTCCATTTCTCACCCGCCATCAACTGGATGAATGACCCAAACGGGATGGTGTATTATGATGGAGAGTACCACCTTTTTTACCAGCACAACCCCGAAGGTATTCGATGGGGACACATGAGCTGGGGCCACGCAATCAGCACAGATTTGGTCCACTGGACGCACATGCCACTTGCACTCCCAGAGACGGATAGCACGATGGCATTTTCTGGAAGTGCCGTGGTAGACTGGCAGAATACATCCGGCTTCTCTACTTCCGAAGAACCTCCCCTAGTTGCCATCTATACCGCACATTACCCCGACCAGAGAAAACAAGCGCAATATCTTGCTTATAGTAATGACCGCGGAAGAACATGGATACCCTATGAAAATAACCCCGTACTTGATATTGGGATGGCGGACTTCAGGGATCCAAAGGTGTTCTGGTATGCCCCCGAGGAAAAATGGGTCATGGTTATCGCGTTATCCCTTGAGCGAAAACTCCACTTCTATGAATCCAGGGACCTAAAGGAATGGAATTTTTTAAGCTCCTTCGGACCTGCTGGCAATGCAGACGGGATTTGGGAATGTCCCGATCTATTTGAGCTGGATATAGAGAATGAGCCGGGCGTGTCGCGCTGGGTACTTGAGGTGGATCAGGGAAGCGAGGCGATCGCGGGAGGATCCGGTGGCCAATACTTCGTGGGAGACTTTGATGGGACGACCTTCACGCCAGGGCATTCGGATACACGTTGGGTGGACTACGGAAAAGATTTCTATGCTGCTGTGTCCTGGTCAGATGTACCGGCAGACGACGGACGTAGGATTTGGTTGGGATGGATGAACAACTGGTTGTACGCAAACGATATTCCGACCTACCCATGGCGAAGTGCGCAAAGCATTCCACGTACATTAACCCTGCGGCGCATCGACGATGAACTGCACCTAGTCCAGCGCCCTGTGGAAGAATTACAGACCTTGCGCCGAGATCAATTGCGGATCGAAGATCAGATTCTCACTGGTGTCATGGATCTTGGAGAAGCGTTTGCTAGGAAGTCGATGGAGCTTCTGGTTGAATTCGAGATCGGAGATAGCGACGAGGTTGGCCTTCGTGTTCACACTTCAGATGACGAGGCGACCGAGGTCAGCTTTAACTTCCTGCGCGGAACGATTTCTGTTAATCGCCGCGAGTCAGGGAAGATAGATTTTCACCCGACCTTTTCGGGACACTATCATGGCCCGGTACATGGATTTAAAACCCGGGTCCAACTGCATATTTTTGTGGACTGGTCTTCCATTGAAGTATTTGCCGAGGATGGGGCCGTTGTTTTTACGAACCAGATCTTCCCCGCAATGGAGAGTAACCGTCTGGAGCTCTACGCAAAAGGAGGTCCGGCACGTTTGGTATCACTGGATGTCTGGACACTGGACTCAATCTGGAAATAGCCTTGATGCCTCTGAGAGCGGTTGACTATTCGATACCCCCCGAGTAATTAGAGAAAATCGTATCTCGCAATAAAGCACAATGGGAGGAAGGTCCGGTATGCCATCGCTGCAAGTTGACCACACACTGAATCTGCAGACTCGGTTGGCTTTAAAACAGTGAAGTGAGAAACCTGGAAACACTAAGGGATGCACTTGGACAAAATCCGTTTTACCTATCAGATTTGACCAACCAAAACATGCAGATACGGAAGCGAAATCGACGGGTGGATGCTCATTGTTGGGTCTGTTTTGCCGGTATAGGGTAGAAATACCCGATTGCTAGGCTAGGAACAATGCCCAGGATCATCTGAGCTCAAGTCTCACCATATTCTTCTTAATTGCAGGCGTATTTGATGCTGGAATTGGGTTTTTTCCGTCATCGAGTCTCGTCCGGTTGCTCCAACAAAGAGTCGAAGGTGAGTTGGATTCGTGTGTGCGAATGCGAATTCCCAGCCCATTTGATACCTTCGTCGCGATTCCCGCCATTCAAGGCCAACTTCTGGTTGGGTAACGAGCCTTCCCCTCAGGACTTTGAAGCCATAGCCTGCTTCCAGCCTGAAGTCCCCGGGTCCAAACTTGCCGGAATCCGATGCATCCATGAAATGCGTTTCCAGGGTTTCTGCCCGCAGGAGGCGGTCCGTCCCACCGAACACCTCGGTGCCCATGGTTTGCTCTAGGCGGACATGGATGCCAGATTCAGAGTAAGGGGTCGGATCCCAGATGACTGCCGCCACCATTCCCTGCTCGTGCAGGCCTGGTGCTTGATGGGTCAATACGCCGCGTGCCTGTACTTCCATGCTCAGCCCCCGAGTCGACGTAGACACGACCAGTCCCGCGCTCATATCTATCCCGAAGCCCGTGTCTGCATCTCCTCCGTCATGCCGAACGGCTATCTCCAGGGCGGGCTCAATCCGTACATCACGCCCTAGTTGCATGCCACGCACGGTTCCTTTGAGCCCCAGACGCAGGCGTGTCATCTGGGCAACATCCCGTGAGAGTGCCTCGGTCTGACTCGCGGTGGTTCGTACCACCAAGGCGTCCGAGCGTAGCCCCAGTTCCAGTCGGCTGGCAATCGTCCGAACACGCCCATAGACACCCCCGCCGCCCATCATCAGATGCAGGGGGCTCTGAAAACGCCGCGCACCTCCTCCGTCCAGCGTCAGGTCTCCGCGTCCATACCCTGTCACTGCCCAGACTCGTACACGGGAACTGATCACATAACAGACATTCGGATAGACTCCGGTCAGTCGTCCTGAAACCTGTCCGCTGTCCGATCCAAAATCATAGCCTCCGTCTGCATTCGTATAGTTTGCCAGAACACCCAGTGAGATACCGTGCCGCCGCCAATTTGCCCCCACCATGCCGCTAGTTATTACCCCGTCTATCTTTGAAGCATTTTCTGAACCTTGGAACCGCGAGCGGGCTCCCTGTCCCCAGAAGGTAACCCCCTGGTCTGCTTCCGGATTCCCAACATGCCGGAAAGATGTTCCCCTCACCAGATTAGGCTGAATCAGCGTGTGAGTCATCACCGGCCCTGATTCGCCACTACTGGGGACGATCGAATCCAGATCCTTCCGCTTTAGACGCACGTAGTGGGGCAGAGATGACAGCGCGACGGGGTGTCCTGCCAGATAGACTCCATTGGGGCCAGGGCGTGACTGCCGCCCGTCGCACGCGGTTGCCTCCAGAATCTGATCCGCAACCACGCGCCCAAACCGAGCCATCCACGCCTGACGGATTCGTCCAGTTTGCAATACTTCACGCGGGGAACTGCTCAGATCTTCTGAAAATCCCGCGTCATCCAGAAACCGGACCCGAACCACTAGACGTGCACCTACATCCGCCGCCACCGGAACATACGTGTCTGCATCTGCACCTGAAATCGGAAGCGGCTGCCTCGCCTTCATCCGAAACCATTGATAGCGGTAGTTATAAGGCGGACTGCCTCGCTCTGCGTTACTGGTTCCATCCACATCCGTGATCTCTTGCGTGGACACCCGAAGCGGCTCGCCCACCTGCATGTACCCGAGGATTTCGGGCTGTCCCGTAGCGGCGTCATTGACCGATTCCACAACAACCGTCAACGTAGCCGACGAATGGCTCTCCAATGTCCCATCGCTCACCTGAAAGGTGAAACTCGTGTACGGCAGCCCATACCCATCTACCACCGGCACAAACACCAACGCTCCCACACCAATCTGCTCAACCGCCACCAGCGTATTGGCGACCACCTCGGTTCCCTCCAATGTGAGCGTGCCGACCTGTGGGCGCGCCGTTATTCGGACCCCTCTCAATGGATCTCCATCCGGGTCACTATACCCGAAGTCTGAGACCTGAAACCGGTACGGAGTATCCTCTATTGCCGTCACCGTGACATCTCTGGCAACGGGCGCCGTCTCGGTCTGATTGGTGATCGTGAGTACAATCTCCGCTGGAGGCGTTATACCTTGGGCATTGGTCGCGGCTCCCTGTACCGTGACCATTTTGTCCGCAGTATGCACATCATTATCCACCGCGGTGATCGTCACCTCTCCCGTACTGGTCGTTGCTCCGGCCGCAATCGTGAGCGTCCGGTTGGAGCTCAGCGAATAGTCAGATGTGGTGGCCGGTTCCTGAGGCTGTACGGTGATCGTCACCGCAGTCTCTTCACTGGATGGCCGGTCCAGACGTGCCGTGACGGTCGAAACGCCCCCGGCTTCGCTGATGGATGCAGGAGACACGGTCAGCGTTGCCACGGGGGCCGGATCCTCATCGGTGAGCATGAGCACGGTTCCGGTCACATTCATCCCCTCCACGGGCGTCGTCCCCGTAACCAAGACCGTCTCATCAGGCTCGTCAATGTTATCTGGAGTTGGAGTAATGGTAAACCTCCCAGCCCCGGAAATCTGATCCGCCGAAATTGTGATATCAAAGGACGACACTGCGCTGTAGTCGGTTCCTGCCGCAGCGATGCCATCCCCCACCGATACCGTTACCTCAGTGTCGGCCCCGCGCGCGACATCCAGCGTCGCAGTCACGGTCACAGCCGTGCTTCCCGCATCTTCATTCACCTCAGATGGAGCGACCGCAAGCGCGACCCCCGTGGCCTCGTCATCATCAATTATCGTCAGCACGACCTCTGTGGAAGGGGGAATTCCCTGGGCGTTGACCGCGGTCCCCTGTACCATTACCTTCCTGTCCGCAGTATCAACCTGATTATCTATCGCGGTGATGGTCACCTCCCCGATACTTATCGTACTTCCTGCAGCAATCGTTAGCATCGGGTTTGCGCTCAGCCTATAGTCGAACAAGGTGCGCAAATCCTGGGGCTCTGCAAAAATCGTCACCGTGGTCTCTTCACTGGATGGTCGGTCCAAACTTGCCGTTACGGTTGAAACGCCCCCGGCTTCGCTGATGGTTGCGGGAGACAAGGTCAGCGTCATGGTTGGAGATGGATCTTCGTCGGTGATCGTGAGCGTGGTTCCCGTCACGGCCAGAACACCCACCGAAGTCATCCCCGTAATCAGGACCGTCTCATCGGGCTCGTCGATGTCATCCGCAGTCGGGACAAAGGCAAACGTCCCTGCCCCAGAGAACTGATTCGCCAAAATTGTAATTTCAATGGACGACACTGCGCTGTAGTCGGTTCCTGCCACAGCGGTGCCATCCCCCACCATCACCGTTACATCGGTGTCGGTGCTCCGCACAGCATCTAGCTTCGCCGTCACCACTACATCCATGCTTCCCGCGTCTTCGTTCACCTCAGAAGGAGCAACCGTGAGCGTGATCTCGGAGGCCTCGTCATCATCGGCAATCGTCAACGTCACATTCGAAGGACCGATAACTCCTTGCACATTCTGTGCTGAACCACCAACCTGAAACATCTTGTCCGGTAAATCAATCGTATTGTCTACCGCCGTAATTGTGACCTCCCCTGTACTGGTTGTTGTATTCGCTGCGATCGTGAGCGTCGTGTTTTGACTCACAGCGTAGTCACTGGTCGTAGCAGGGGAATCCGGGACCACCGAAACCGCGACCGTCGTCTCCGCGCTGGACACTGCGCTCAGCGTCGCCGTGACCACCGTACGCCCACCCGCTTCCACAATGGTTGCCGGTGTTAATACCAAGGTCACCTCTGGAGACGGATTTTCGTCGAGTATCGTGAGAGTAGTTCCGGTCACGGCAAACCCCTCCACCGGCGTTGCCCCTGTGATCAGGACCCTCTCATTGGGCTCGTCAATGTCATCTGGAATTGGGGTGAAGGCAAAACTTCCTGCCCCGGATAACTGATTCGCCGAAATTGTAATATCAAAAGAAGACACTGCGCTGTAGTCGGTACCAGCCACAGCGGTATTATCCCCCACCGTCACCTCGGTATCGGTGATCACGACGAGGCTGCCTGTTCGCCCGGATGCGGTTACATCTCCCACCGCGACCGTTACCTCAGTATCTGTGCCCCGCGCGGCATCGAGCGTCGCCGTCACCATCACATCCGTGCGTCCCGCGTCTTCATTCACTTTAGAGGGGACAACCATGAGCGTAATCCCGGAGGCCTCGTCATCATCGGTAATGGTCAACGTCACGCCCGAAGGACCCGTAACTCCTATTGCATTCTGCGCAGTGCCTCCAACCTGATACGTCTTGTCCGGCGCATCAATCGAATTGTCTACTGCCGTGATCGTGACCACCCCCGTACTCAGCAGTTCCCCTGCCGCAATCGTGAGCGTTGTGTTTGAACTCAAGGTATAATCACTGGTCGAGGCAGGAGAATCCGGGACCACTGACACCTCGACCGTCGTTACCGCGCCAGACTTTGCGTCCAGCTTAGCTGTGACCGCCGTACTCCCGCCTGCCTCAGGGATGACTGTTGACGTTAACATCAGGACCACCTCTTGGGTTGTACAGACCACGATAGGCGAATAACCAGTAATCGTGATCTTCCCTTCATTTACCAGATCAACGATCGTTTGAGGCAGGCAGATAATGGGATTACGGCCAAGCTCTACTGATAGCCCTTCAATTCCCTCAAAGATGTTCGCAGGCAGGCTGCTGAGAGAATTAGTTCTTAAGTTCAGCGTAGTTAAGCTGGAGAGTCCGTTAAGGAGATCCTCGTCTAGACTGGTGAGAGAATTAGAGCTTAAGTTCAACGTTACTATGCTCGAGAGTCCGTCGAAGAGATCCCCAGGCAGGCTGCTGAGAGAATTATTGTTCAAGTTCAGCGTTACCAAGCTGGAGAGCCCGTCAAAAAGATCCCCAGGCAGGCTGCTGAGAGAATTAAAGTGTAAGCTCAGCGTTACTAAGCTGGCGAGCCCGTCAAAAAGATCCTCGTCCAGACTGGTGAGACTATTAAAGTATAAGTACAGCGTTGTTAAGCTGGAGAGTCCGTCAAAGAGATCCTTATCCAGGCTGGTGAGACCACTGAAGCTTAAGTCCAGCGTTGTTAGGCTGGAGAGTCCGTCAAAGAGATCTGCAGGCGGGCTGCCGAGGGAATTGCTGCTCAAGTCCATTGTTACTAAGCTGGAGAGTCCGTCGAAGATATCCACGTGAAGACTGGTCAGGGAATTCCCGTCCAAGGTTAGCGTTACTAAGCTGGAGAGTCCGTCAAAGATATCCTCATGCAAGCTGCTGAGAGAGTTGGACCTTAAGTTCAGTGTTTCCAAGCTGGAGAGCCCGTCAAAGAGATCCTCCTCCAGACTGCTGAGAGAATTATTGTTCAAGTTCAGTGTTACCAAGCTGGAGAGTCCGTCAAAGAGTTCCTCGTCCAAGCTACTGAGAGAACTATTTCGTTGTAAGCTTAGCGTTGTTAAGCTGGAGAGTCCGTCAAAGAGTTCCTCATGCAAGCTGCTGAGAGAATTATTGTTTAAGTACAACGTGGCTAAGCCGGAGAGCCCGTCAAAATCATCTTCATCCAACGATGTGATACTCTTGTTGCTTAAATCCAAGGTACTGACGCTTGATAACTGAGCTGAAGTAACTGCGTCGCATGTCAAACCACTTACATCTATTTCATCTAGTATTTCTGCTTCCACTTCAGCCGTCCGGTCACAAATATCTACTGTCTGGGCACGAGTATCAGGCACAAAGAAAAACAAGAAAAGGCTGAACACCACGCCTAAGAAGCCGTGGAGAGATGAAATCTTCCCACAATTGAGGTATGTTACCCCGTTGTCATCTGACCTGAAAAATCACTGATTTTGAAAAAAATGTGCACCTTTTTCTTTCCTAAATAATACAGATGCCCCAAATAATGTGCAATAAATACTTCCAAACAGGTTTGATTTCAAATCTACTCGCCCTAGATTTCTGCGCCCAGCAATGTCCGCGCCTCCCATGTTGATATCCCCGCTACCCCTAATTCCAAACCATCAATCGTTGCCGGCTGGCCTGAGGTGAACGATACGCATTCCGTCACATCATATGATTCACCGTCGAAGCAGCCACATCGCTTCTCCATAGGTCAAACTACATGAAATGACGTAGCTTTACGAAATACATAGAGCCCTGTAGCCTTATCTGACGGTCGTCCTGCGATACCAGGGATGCAAACTAAGTACGCTTTGGAGTGATTAAGGAAGCTGACGACTAGAAATACAGCTGAGGATCTCCGGTAAAGACCAGTTCATTTTCCCAAGATCACAGGCGTTTTGAGCTTGTGTTTCGTATCAGTTAACGCGGGTAGCCCTTTGGGAGCAACCAATTGCCCCTACGTCTTGAACAGCTAGGAGGATCTGTTCCCAAGGGAATGCCGTGATTCCATCTCGGGAAATTTGTGCCATAGAGTACTGATAAAGGGACAGTCAAAACGTCACAGGGACCGATCGGATTTCGCTTTCGATTGCATGCAATGAGCCTCCTTTCTCTGGCCTGAGTCTATGATCTTTACCTCATCAGGTATAAAATCATCACTGCTCAGGGTTCGGCATCGAGGCGATCCGTGCGCCACTACTGGGCATGACGAGTCGGCTTTCGTCAAACGGCTGGGTATATGAATGTTCACTGGAGGCTGCTTCATAGTATTTATCCCCCTTCGCTCCCCCTGAAAACCCATATCCTTCAAACTGGGATGGAACCGTCAATCCGTCAACGGTCACGTAGCCCTTATAATACAAGAGGGTTTCCGACATATTCTCATCAATTGCCGGCCGACCCCGTCCAAACGTGGATCGATACCGAAGAGCATTGACCATATAGGTCTCGGGATGAATGTAGAGCGTGTAATGATCTCCTGGAGCATCCCCTACTCCATCATCGAATGTTGCACGCACGAGATAATGCTCTACACTGTCCAAGAGTGCCGGAGCCAGTACTTCATATTGAATCCCCGGGTCGGCAAGGATAAAGGGAATGGACTGAAAATAATAGCCGGTGGTGGCCATGAATCGGGGATTCGTCTCCAGTGAATCTGGGTAAACCCATGCATCGGTGCCATCCCACACCATTTGGGCTCCATCTGGTGCTGGCTCGCCTCCCATAGACAGGACATCGTGATACACTTGGCGGGTCCGGTTGTGAGCAACCATTTTCGATTCAAGTCCACCTCCAAATCCCCAGACATAGCTGCTTGTCTCGGCGTTGTGCCAGGCATCTAGTCCCCCATGTGCCTCTATCGCACGCAGCACCATCTGTCCCCCTTCCGTCGCCATAAGACGCGCCTCTGTTTCTTCCGTCAATGGATTGTCTTCCAGTTCATCCGTCATAGCCGAATCCGTTTCTGGATTGCTACAGCCAAGGATGAGCGTCAAGGCGAAGAGAACCGTACTGAATATCCGCATCAATTTGGGGGGTTATATGGTTGGAGCTAAAAATATAGGAAATTCCATCGATCATCCACTATTTCTCGTAATGTCAGATTCATTCCTACGTGTTGCCTCGATTCAGATGTGTTCCGGTCAAGATATTCATGCCAATCTGAAACAGGCAAAATATCTCATTGAAGACGCCGCCGAACAGAATGCACAACTTGTGGCCCTTCCCGAAAATTTTTCGTACCTGGACCGGGAGGGCAAAAAGATTGATGCGGTTGAGAATCTTGAAAACGGACCTGCCGTGCAATTACTACGGGAATTGGCTGACTCAAACTCCATCTATATCGTGGGGGGTACAGTACCGCTCTTGGCAAATGAGCGTGTCACGAATACCTGCCTAGTCTTTGGGCCGGATGGTCAGATTATCGCACGTTACGATAAGATTCATCTCTTTGACATCCAGTTGGATGAAGCGCACACATTCATAGAATCTCGTTATATCGAAGCAGGAAAAACTCCCGTTACGTTTGAAGCGCTGGGAGCGACCATGGGGCTCAGTATCTGCTATGACCTGCGCTTCCCTGAACTTTATCGGATCCTGACAGACCGTGGTGCACGGGTTCTCTTCGTACCCTCCGCATTCACGTGGCGCACCGGTTCCTATCACTGGCTGGCCCTGTTGCGGGCCCGTGCAATTGAAAATCTCGCCTATGTCGTTGCACCCGCCCAATTCGGTCGCCATAATGCAGAGCGTGAAAGCTTTGGACACTCCGTGATCATTGACCCATGGGGACAGATTCTTGCACAGGCACCAGACCGGGCGTGTACAATTATCAGCGAACTCAACTTCGCCTACCAAGACCAAATTCGTGACCGCCTTCCCTGCTTAAATCACAGACGCATTTGATTGTGACCCAGTTCTGCCAAGATGGCTTCAAACCAAATCACGAGGCGTGTCAATGAAGCTGGATCAAAGCTATCCGGATTGCTCCCATTCTGGGATCATCTCTCATTTCGTTCCTGCCAGTACGGCTGAACTCCAATTGGTGCTGCGTTAGAATATCCACAACCTCTCCATTCATGCCCGCTGCAAGATCCCTCACCTCTGGATCATCATAGCGCTGCATCTGAATTGGCATATTCAAAAGAGCGGTAAAACGCTCGAAGAAATCAAAGACGATTTCCGCCTTTGGGACACCGACCAAAATGTGGTCCGGTACCGAATACTCGAATACGAGGCAGCCACCGGAGGTCTGAAGTGAGGTCAACGTGTGTCGGTAAACTTCCTTAGGAATGTAATACGAAATTCCTTCCGATACGAGTAACGTAGGTGCATCCGAATCCCAGCCCGCATTGCTCAATATCTCGGTTAGAGATGGAATATCCGCCAAATTAGCCGTCAAAAACGACACGTCAGGGCCGCCGATTTTTTGGTTGATCTCTTCCTTGAGTGACATATTTGCCATATCCACATCGAAAAAATGCGCCTTTGGATAACTTTCTGCAAGATCGATGGGCAATGGATCCAATCCACCCCCTAAGTGGATGACCTGCGCGGTAGGGTTCTCATCCAGATACTTGCGGCAGCACTGTGCTACACCGTACTTTCTGTTGAGAATTTCCATAGTGATCTCATCATGAATATCCTCAAACTGCGCCCTAATCGGATCAGCAGCCGATAAATCAACGCTACTCAATAGAGTACGTGCTGCCGCACCGCGATAAATTTCCTGATTCGCGAATGACAACACAAATGCAGAGGTGGCAGGAACTTCAAACATGTATCTACTCAATTTGTCTGGTGGAGTGTAAAATGGTCGGGCCCTCAAACGCATCCATTCCTAAAAGGCTTCTATTCTACGCCAGCGTGAGCCTTGGTAGTCTTGATTATAGCATCTCGCTCAAAGGCCTGATGGCATTGGCCAACCGAATTTTCGTCGAAAAATACTATATTCAACTTCGTTAAAAAAACAATTGAACCATGCCTTACATCCTCCGCGCATTTTTTGCGCTTGCACTTCTGATTACATTCCCCGTTTCAGCGCAAGACAACTTGGTCAGCGAGACCGATTTCTCCGCTCTGAAACTTCGTAATGTTGGCCCTGCATTTACTTCTGGCCGCATTGCTGACATTGCGATGCATCCTGAAGATGATAACGTGTGGTACGTTGCCGTAGGCAGTGGAGGAGTATGGAAAACGATCAATGCCGGAACCACTTGGGAGTCGCTCTTTGACGGTCAGGGGTCCTATTCAATTGGGGCGATAACCCTTGATTCGAGAAACCCACATACTGTTTGGGTGGGAACTGGTGAAAATGTCGGCGGACGGCATGTGGGCTACGGCGATGGCATCTACCGTAGCGATGACGGAGGCAATACCTGGAATAATATGGGCCTGAAGGAATCGAGGCATATCTCCCGGATCATTGTGCATCCCGATAATAGCGATGTGATCTGGGTGGCTGCACAGGGTCCACTATGGAACAGTGGTGGTGAGCGTGGACTCTATATGAGTACTGATGGTGGTGAGTCATGGGAACGCACACTCGGGGACGATGAATGGGTTGGGGTTACGGATTTAGTCATTGATCCGCGGGATCCCGCAGTTCTTTATGCCGCTACCTGGCAAAGACACAGGAATGTAGCCGCCTATATGGGAGGGGGGCCCGGCAGCGGACTCCACAGAAGCACGGATGGTGGGCAAACCTGGACCCCGCTGACCAATGGTATCCCAAAGTCGAACCTAGGTAAGATCGGACTCGCGATTTCGCCGCAGAATCCCGACATCGTCTATGCAGCCATCGAACTCGACTTGACGACGGGTGGCATTTTCATGTCTGCCGACCGGGGGGCATCCTGGGAGAAGATGTCTGATGCAGTGGCTGGCGCAACCGGTCCACACTATTACCAGGAGCTCTATGCCTCTCCGCACAAAGAGGGAACGATATACCTCATGGATGTGCGTGTTCAGGTCTCCCACGATCATGGTCGTACCATTTCGCTCCTGGAGAACACGACAGATAAACATGTGGATAACCATGCAATGGGATTCCGGATGGATGACCCTGACTACATTCTCATGGGAACAGATGGAGGGCTTTTTGAAACGTTCGATGGCACGGAGACCTGGCATTTTATCGCGAATCTGCCGGTTACTCAATACTACAAGGTGGCGGTTGATGATCAGGAACCCTTTTATCGCATCTTTGGCGGGACACAGGACAATGGCTCTCACGGTGGCCCTTCCCAAACCGATAACCAGCACGGCATCCGCAATGCTGACTGGTTCAAAACCCTTGGAGGAGACGGACATCAATCTGCGACTGAGCCCGGGAATCCCGACATTATGTACGCGCAATCGCAGCAAGGACGATTGCACCGTGTAGATCTCCTCACCGGAGAACAGACCTTAATTCAGCCGCAGGCTGGTCTCGGTGAAAAACACGAAAGATATAACTGGGATGCCCCTATTCTAGTAAGCCCACACGAACCCACCACCATCTATTTTGGATCCTATCGTGTCTGGAAATCAACGGACCGAGGAGACAGCTGGGTGGCAATCTCTGGAGATTTAACTCGCGATCAGGAGCGGCTTGCCCTTCCGATTATGGGGCATGTCCAGAGCTATAATAATCCCTGGGATTTAAATGCCATGTCGGTCTACAACACGATCACATCGCTGGCCGAGTCCCCCGTTGAAGCAGGTCTCCTGTATGTAGGTACCGACGACGGTCTGATTCAGATTTCCGAGGATGACGGCCAGAATTGGCGAAGCGTAGAGGTTGGCAGCATTGATGGAATTCCATCCACCGCATTTGTCAATCACGTGTATGCCGACCTGCACGATGCCGATGTTGTCTATGCAGCTCTTGACGACCACAAGTTTGGGGATCTCTCTCCCTATCTGATCAAGAGCAGTGATCGTGGCCGCTCCTGGACATCCATTGCAGAGAACTTGCCGGACCGAACCCTGATTTGGCGGATCGTACAGGATCACGTAAACCCGAACCTGCTCTTTACTGCAACGGAATTTGGAATTTACTTTACCATTGACGGGGGAGACCAATGGATTAAGCTTGCTTCCGACGCGAATATTTCATTCCGCGACCTCGTGATCCAGCAGCGGGAAAATGATCTTGTTGGTGCATCCTTTGGACGCGGATTCTTTGTACTTGACGACTACACTCCGCTTCGCGAAATCAGCACAGAGCTTCTTTCTCAGGATGCTCATCTATTCTCACCGCGTACAACTAGACTGTATGTTGAGCGTGACGTCGCGGGAGGATCGCAGGGAACCAACTACTACGCCGCTCCCAATCCGCCCTACGGTGCAACGTTCACGTATTACCTCCGTGAAGGATCAAAGACGCTTCGGCAGATTCGTCGGGAAAGAGAAAAGAAGATTGGTGCTGGCGAAGATGTTCCGTTTCCTGGATGGGATGCACTTGAAGCGGAGGAAAATGAGGTTCCCGACAAGGTTTATGTAGTAATCAGAGATGCAGCGAACCAAGTGGCTGGTCGTGTCTCGGGTAGTACCTCCAAAGGGATGCACCGTGTAACCTGGAACCTGAGATATCCTTCTTCTGCTGTTGTTACCCCAGGGAATACAGGGAATAATTCAAGCCAGTACCTTGCTTCCCCCGGTACCTATTCTGCGACGCTGGTACGAGTCAGTGATGGCGTGGAATCCGTACTGTCCGGCCCAGTTACTCTTGAGATCGTTCCGCTTCGTGAACCTGCCCTTGCGGGAAAAACCCCCGATGAAATCAACACATATCGAGCAAGAGCCGCCTCACTCATGCAGCGCGCCAGTCTGCTCTCAGGATCTGTCTCAGAGAACCTCGAATTACTTGAAGCAATGGAAGCAGCACATCTGCGCGCCCCGAATCCCTCGTCTGATTTAACCGCAGAGTTGCATTCTGCCCGATCCGCACTCCTTGAAATCAATCTCATCCTGAGTGGCTACGAGTCGAAAGAGGGGCCAGGTGAGCGGGATGCTCCGACGGTCATGTCAAGATTGTTTGTCGGACAAAGTGGGCTCCGAACTACCTACGGACCCACGGCACTCCACGAGCAATCACTGGACGCAGGAGAGGCGCAACTAGGGGATCTGGAATCCGCACTGACCTCCTTTGTGGAAACCGTACTGCCCGCTGTGACCAGTGCTTTGGAAGCGACCGGTGCACCTCCCATCAGAGAGTAGGAGGCTATTCTCCAGGAACGGCGATGAGTTCAAAGGTGATCACGAGCTCATCGCCGGTCCTGAACTGGCCAAACATCATAGACGGTGGCTTGAGACCGTAATCGGTCATCAGCATCGTGTGCGTTCCCGTGAAATGAACGCTCCCGTCTTCCTGACTGACTCCTTCCACGGGAATCAGGATCTCTTGGGTTGTTGCCGCAATGGTCAGATTTCCTGTCGCGTTGAGCGTGAATGTACCGTCATCTGACGCAGCAAAATCTGACACGGATGCAAGCTCATATACAATCTCTGGATGCTCGTTAGCTTTGAGCGCCCCATACATACCCCGATCCATAATCGGGCTTTTTCTGCTTTTCATCATCTTTGACGGCACAACCAGCTGCACGGACACCACACTGCCCTCTTCATCCATACTTAAGGTACCATCAATCTGCGTTGCATAAACACGCCATTCTGGTGTCGAATTTGACGTTCCGTCCACGTATAAATTGCTCTCGGAAGCTATCGTGTATTCCGTTGTCTGTGCATATACCGGTGCAACCAGTACTAGAGCAAGCACAAGTACATAGGCTAAAAGTCTCAAATTCAAAGAAGGCATGATCTGTCAACGATTTGGTGATATCAATTTTAGGCTAATGAGGGCAGAATTGTTTCAAATTATATGTTGACGCTTACCTGATTTATCTATTTCGGGAGGTTCCATGTCCATGAATTGGCCCCGCAATGCTCGCTTGATGGTAGCTAATCAAGCACGATAGAGCATAACGAATATATGAATGGCCCATCCCATCTCAGATACATCCTAGAATACATCTGATCTCTTATGGGAACGCTATCTTATATTTTGTATCCTGTTTTCGGGAATTTCTCGGAAAATCTAGCTGATGGGGATCGGACGAACCGCAGATGATTCTCCTATATGCCCTCTCATAAATCAATATTGCCCCCGATGATGGAAGGCAACGTGAAATTCAGTATCAGATTCCCCGACTGATCATGCTCAACCAAGCCGAGCATCTACGATATTCACGGCAAATCTCTCTAAATGAGCTAGGAGTTTCTGGGCAACAAAAACTCAAAGAATCTTCCGTGGCCATTGTCGGAGCAGGTGGGCTTGGATCCCCCCTTGCCTTCTACCTCACCGCTGCAGGCGTAGGGCACCTCGGGATTATTGACTTTGATATCGTAGATGCGAGCAATCTCCATCGACAAATACTACATACCGATGAATTTATTGGAGTAGCAAAACTTGAGTCGGCTCTTGTCGCCCTAGAAGCCCGGAATCCTTATGTCAAAATCACCCGGCATGATGTGCGCTTGCAACGAGATAATGCCATGGAAATTCTTGGCAACTATGATGTCGTTGCCGACTGTTCAGATAACTTTGCAACACGCTACCTTGTCAATGACGCTTCTGTGCTTCTTGGCATTCCTAATGTTTATGGAAGTGTGTATCGGTTTGAAGGACAGATCACCGTTTTCGGGGATACAGATGGCCCATGTTACCGCTGTCTACACCCCGCTGCACCCCCTGCGGGCCTGATCCCGAGTTGCGCCGAAAGTGGTGTCCTGGGAGTCTTACCCGGTATCATCGGCACTCTGCAAGCCAGTGAGGTGTTGAAATTGCTGCTTGGCTTGGGTCAATCACTGATCGGCCGAATGATCCTGATCAATACATTAGCTGCAGACTGGCAAACTCTTGCAGTCCCAAAGAAATCTGACTGCCCCCTCTGCGGCGAATCTCCTACGATCGATGCGCTTATGGATTATGAGGAGTTATGCCCCTCAATACCAAGTATTCAAGCAAGAGAATTGAAACTGCTCAAGCAACACGACCTCCCCTTCTTCCTCCTTGACGTTCGGGAAATACACGAAGCGTCCGCCATGACTATGGATGCAAACCTGCAAATTCCGCTGGGTGAATTATCTGGTCGATTATCAGAAATTACTGCAGATTTCAATGACCGTGTGATCGTGCACTGTCAAGCAGGTGTTCGCTCCAAGCACGCAGTACAATTGCTGCAGAGTGCAGGATATACCCGAGCAGCGAGCCTGGATGGTGGCATCCTAGCCTGGCTGGAGCAAAAAGATGAGGATCCGTAATCGCTATGCCGCTATGAGCATGATCGAATGAGTCTGCAAGAGATTGACGGATCCTTGATGCCTAAGCCGTATCGCACTCTCTGTAACCTCGCTGACGATCCTTTTGCACCAAAAAAGAGCCAATCGCCAAAATATCCATACGGGTATTATTGAAACAGTTCACTGCATCCTGAGGAGTGCATACGATGGGCTCTCCTCGAACATTAAAGCTGGTATTGATGAGGACAGGGCATCCCGTCTTGACTTCAAATTCCTGCAGTAACCGGTAGAATAGGGGGTGATCCTGACTGCACACTGTTTGAACACGGGCAGAACCATCTACATGGGTCACCGCTGCAATGGGCGACTCTATATTCTGCTGCCTCTCCAGACCATCTCCCTCTATGTGGGCCCCCTTGACCTGTGCGGTCAAAAGCATATACGGGCTTTCATTTTCGAGATCGAACCATTCACTGCATTTTTCCGCCAGCACTGCCGGTGCAAATGGTCGAAAACTCTCCCTGAACTTAATGGATCGATTCACATGTTGCTGCATCGCCAGGTTCCGGGGATCTGCCAAAATACTGCGGCTTCCCAATGCACGCGGACCATATTCCATTCGTCCTTGAAACCAGCCGATCACTTTCTGACCTACCAATAATTCAGCGACCCGCCGACATAAAGCATCGTCATCCAGCTCCTCATATAGGAGTGAAGCGCAATCCAGTACCGTACGGATCTCGTCCGTTGTGTGTGAGGACCCCAATGTGGCACCCTTCATTGTATCGCGCCTGCCCACCTCGCGGGGAGATCGCATATATTGATGCCATGCCATCAACGCTGCACCGAGTGCGCCGCCCGCATCCCCGGAAGCAGGCTGGATCCATATTTTTTCAAAGAGACCTGATTCCAAAATTTTCCCGTTCGCCACACAATTCAACGCAACTCCACCTGCCATACAGAGCTTCCGGTCACCTGAAACCTTGCCTGCCTGCCGAGCCATTTGCAGAACCGCGCGCTCGGTCACAACCTGGATAGAACGGGCAAGATCAATTTCTTTGCGAGTAATTGAAGATTCAGGAGTTCGGGCAGGACCATCAAAGAGGCGCTCAAATTCGCGAGAGTACATCCGCAGTCCCCATGGAAAAGCAAAATACCGAAGATTCAGTCGGTAGGAGCCATCTTCTTTCAGGTCAATTAACTCGTCCAGAATCGTTTGTACATACTTTGGCTCTCCATACGGTGCCAACCCCATCAGTTTATATTCCCCGGAATTCACCCGAAAACCGCAATACCCCGTGAACGTGCTGTAGAGAAGCCCCAGCGAATGGGGGAAATGAATTTCTTTTTCAAGTACGAGGCGAGACTGATGACCAACTCCGATTGAGGTCGTTGCCCATTCCCCTACTCCATCCGTTGTCAGGATTGCTGCCTGATCAAATGGGGACGGAAAAAAGGCACTCGCGGCATGGCTTTCATGGTGCTCACAGAATAGCAGCTTCCCACGAAAGCCGATCTCTTTACGAAGAATTTCCGGGATCCAAAGACTTCGCTTCAGCCACACTGGCATGGCCTTCAGAAAGGACGGAATTCCCCGGGGAACACTCGCCAGGTATGTCTCCAGGATCCTTTCGAATTTCTGAAACGGCTTATCGTAGTATGCAACTGCACTAAGTTCTTCCGCTTTGATTCCCGCATGACCAAGACACCAGTTAATCGCATTCACGGGCAGTGACGCATCATGCTTGATCCGTGTAAAGCGTTCTTCCTGAGCAGCCGCAAGGATTTCCCCGTCCCTCAGTAAACAGGCAGCTGCATCATGATACCAACAGCTGATGCCGAGAATATAGGTCATGTTTCCGACCAAGCCGCCAGACTGTCACGTAATTTTTTAATTTCTGCCTTGGCATCTGCCTCTTTTTGGCGCTCAAGCTCAACTACTTTGGCAGGTGCACGGCTGATAAATTTTTCGTTCTGCAGTTTTTTCTGGACTCGAAACAGGAAGCCTTCTTTCTGAGATAAGTCTTTGGTCAGACGCTCACGCTCCTCTGCCGGATCGACCATACCCTGGACGTAAACCACCGCAGAACCCACCACCGTAGAGGTGCTCTGAGGTGGTTTGGGAAGATCTACTCCCACATGCAAACGCTCTACGCGGGCAAGCTTGGCGAAATACTCTGTATGGGCAATCATCACTTCAGTCAATCCCGACTGCTCTTCTGATACACTCAGGGTCACTTCTATCTTTTTCCCGGGAGCAACCCCATAGCGGCTGCGAAGATGCCGGATTGATGTGACTGCCTCTTGCAGAAATGTAAACTGCTCCGCTCCAACGGTATCACGTTCATCATTGGCAACTGGCCATCTGGAAACCATACACGCCTCGCCCTCAGCACGAGGACGAAGACGATGCCAGAGCTCTTCCGTGATAAATGGCATAAATGGATGCAGGAGTTGAATCAATTGCTCATAGATCTCTATGGCAAGTGCAATACTCTCCTCGGACAAGGTTGAACCAGATTGGGGTTTGACCAATTCCAGATACCAGTCACAATAATCACTCCGAAACGTCGTGTACAGGAGGTTCGCCGCTTCATTCAACCGGTAACGGACCAGAGCTCCTTCTACAGATTCGATGCACTCGGCAAGCCGCGTAAGCATCCAACGCTCGACTAATTCAAGCTCTTCGATGGATCTGGTGCGCCGATATTCTTTCTTGGGTTCAATAAACCGCCCGAATACATTAAATGCATTCCAGATCTTGTTAGAAAAATTCCGCCCCATCTGAAAGCCCGCGGGATCCAGTCGGATATCCTGGCCCTGTGCACACAAGATCGTGAGATAAAACCGAACGGCATCCGCACCATACTCTTCAATCAATTCCAACGGATCAATCCCGTTCCCTAGACTCTTGGACATCCAGCGACCAAGTTTGTCCTTGATCATACCGGTGATAAATATATCCCGATAAGGCACTTGCCCGGTGAAATAGAGTGAGGCCATAATCATGCGGGCAATCCAGAAAAACAGGATATCGTACCCCGATACCAGTACATCTGTCGGGTGAAAGTACTCCAGATCCGCCTGGGTTTCCGGGTCTTCCTCCGGCCAGCCAAGCGTGGCAAACGGAAAGAGCCAAGATGAAAACCAAGTGTCCAGCACATCTTCCTCCTGGACCATGCCTGGCTCTGGTTGCTCGATCGAAACCACGAACCCTTGAGCTTCATCAACCTCGCCTCTGGAATCCGTATAGTACCAAACTGGAATTCGGTGCCCCCACCATAATTGGCGGCTGATACACCAATCCCGAATCCCTTCCAGCCAGCGGAAATACTCGTTCTCCCATCGCCGTGGATAGAACTTGATCGTCCCATCCCTCACCGCAGTGATCGCAGGTTCCGCCAATGGCTTCATTTTCACAAACCATTGACGAGACAAAAGCGGTTCCACGACTGCCTTGGAGCGTTGTGAGATGGGAACGGTACTTTTATAAGGCTCGATTTTTCCAAGCAGTCCCCCTGCTTCCAGGTCTTTTACGATGCGCTCACGCGCCTCGAAGCGATCAATACCGGCATACGGGCCACACTCTTCAGTAAGCGTTCCATCCTCGGCAATCACACTGAAGATCTCCAATTCATGTCGCTTCCCCACCTCAAAATCATTCTTGTCATGACCTGGAGTAATTTTCAGTACCCCCGTTCCAAACTCCTGTTGGACATAATGATCGGCAATCACAGGGATGTTCCGTCCGGTCAGGGGCAGTTCTACTTGCTTATTGACCAGATCTGTATAACGTTCATCCTTGGGATTCACGGCAACCGCTACATCACCCAACATCGTTTCCGGGCGGGTGGTCGCAACAGTAATATGCCCGGATCCATCTGCCAATGGATAACGGATATGCCAGAGAAACCCATCGCGCTCAACGTTGTCCACCTCTTCGTCAGAAAGTGCAGTCCGGTCTTTTGGACACCAGTTTACAAGGTAATGTCCCCGATAAATGAGCCCCGCTTCGTACAATTTCACAAAGACAGTCTGCACTGCCTTCACGTATCCAGGATCCATTGTGAACCGTTCGCGCTCCCAGTCGCATGAGTCTCCTAAACGGCGTTTTTGCTGAAGAATCCGGTCTCCATATTCATCCACCCACTCCCAGACCTTTTCGATAAAGGCCTCCCGCCCCAGATCAAAACGACTTTTCTTTTCCTCTTCCTTCAGGGCACGCTCTACAACATTTTGCGTGGCAATCCCGGCGTGATCCTTGCCTGGCATCCACAATGCCTCTCTGCCCTGCATACGACGCATCCGAGTCAATGCGTCCTGGACCGTATCCTGAAGCGCATGTCCCATGTGCAGGGCTCCCGTCACATTGGGAGGCGGCATCATAATCGTGTGGGGTGGGTGCCCACTCAAACGATCAGCCCGAAAAAATCCTTTGGACTCCCAGTACTCATACCAGCGAGCTTCTGTTGTTTTGGGATCATAAGGCGATGTACGCCCCCTCTTGTCTTTCATTCCACCGATATCGTGTTAAAAGATGCTCTTAGGTGGTATCCGCAAAACGTTTCCGCATCTCATCCAGAGAATCTGCGCCGAATTTTTCCAAGAATGCATTGGCGATTACCCAAGCTACGGTCGCCTCCGCTACGGTAGAGGCCGCAGGGACGCTAGTCACGTCACTTCGTTCATAGCGCGTAGGCTGGGGCTCACCGCTCGCCATATCCACCGTACCCAACGGTTTGATCAATGTGGGAATCGGCTTCATGTATCCCCGCACAATAATGGGCATCCCGTTCGTCATTCCACCTTCTAGTCCACCTGCACGATTAGATCCACGCTGATAATCTCGTGCATCATTCAGATAAATTTCATCGTGTACTTCTGAGCCCAGGCGTGACGTGTTCGCAATTCCGTCACCAATCTCCACTGCTTTCTGAGCCTGGATTGAAAGGATTGCTTGGGCGAGTTGCCCAGTTAATCGCCGGTCCCAATGGACGTAGGACCCCAGCCCTGGCGGCACTCCCGTCACAATCACTTCGTAAACCCCTCCGAGTGAATCACCGGCGCTTTTTGCCTCCTTGATATGATCTACGCACGCGTTACTGAGTTCTTCATCAAGTATACGCACCTGGCTCTGGTCTGCCTGATCATTGACTGCCTCGGCGCCATTGCTTAGAAGTTCATTCCTTTGTTCGTACCAGCTCTCCTCATTTTGCCAACCAACCTTCCCGATCCGAAGTACGTGACTCCCCACCTGTATCCCAAATTCTTTGAGCAATTGACGAGCAACTGTACAGCATGCCACGCGCATGGCTGTTTCGCGTGCACTTGCGCGATCAATTACGGGTCGAATATCATCAAACCCATACTTGCGCACCCCTTCCAGATCTGCATGGCCAGGACGTGGCAAGGTGACCGGATCAATCCCCTCCCCATCCCCATCAAGGGCCATCACCTGTGGCCATCCACTCTTATCCCGAGTGTATGCTGCATTATCCAATCTCAGTGCAATAGGACTGGCAATTGTTTTGGAAAAACGCACGCCTGAGTAAATATGCACCTGATCCTGTTCGAACTTCGCTCGCCCTCCACGACCAAATCCCAGCCAGCGTCGAGCCAGATGGTGATTAATCATATCCGCCGTGAGTGGCACTCCTGACGGCATCCCCTCAACAATTCCAACCAGCGCCTCACCATGCGATTCGCCGGCGGTTAAGTATCGCAGCATCAGAAGTGCATCAGTGGTTTATTACACTGAGGGATACCATCCGTGGAATATTCCACCGGTCTCGAATGGATAGTCGCGTCGTTTCACCAGCATCACGCAACTGTTTGATTGCCTCCTCGACCGAACTGACCATCCGCCCGTCGATACGCTCAACTAGTACACCTACTTTCAGATACTCCATTTCTTCCTGACGCGTCACACGCTGTATGATTATACCTTCAAGATCCCCATACTGTGCCTCATCCTCCTCCGATTTATCCCGTACCACCAGCCCCCACTTGTCCAGATACCGTGCAGTACGTGCCTTGCGGTCTGGACGATAACCCATTTCGAGCAACCAGGAAGAAACTCCTGGATGGTCTTGTCCAAGGAGCCGAAGTTGCAAGCTATCCACCTGCCCATCCCGCCAGTATGCGACTCCCACTGTGGAATAGGGATACTTCAAAAGGATCGCACTTTGTAGCTGATTGGGCCTGTTCACCGGCCTCCCGTCCACCTCAAGAATCACATCTCCTGGGCGTAATCCAGCAATTTCTGCTGCACTTCCAGCATAAACCTGATCCAAAAACACGCCCCGGACCGCCACCATCCCCAATGCCTGGGCTAATTTTGCATCAACATCTGCAGGGACGACCCCCATGTAACCACGTCGAAATTCACCGAATTCAATTAGGTCACTGGCAACACGGACGACGAGATTGACCGGAATGGCGAAGCCATAACCTTCATAAAACCCACTGTTCGTTGCGATCGCTGTATTAATCCCGATGAGTTCTCCGCTTAGATTGACTAGTGCACCACCCGAATTCCCGGGATTTATCGCCGCGTCCGTCTGAATAAAATCCTCCACGCCAAAGTCCGCATCAATAATATTCATGGACCGCCCTACCGCACTGACAATCCCTGCCGTGACGGTTGAATTAAGTTCCATAGGATTCCCGATTGCCAGAACCCAGTCTCCCAATTGCAGTGTTTCTGAATCTCCAATGGTCATGGCCTGCACACTCTTTCCCGGGCTCAGAACAATCTGAATGACTGCAAGATCTGTCGAGCGATCAACCCCAACCGTATACGCCTCATATTCCCGCTTATCGGCAAATAGAACATGCAACTTCCCTGCGTTCTCAATGAGGTGGTGGTTGGTCACAATATGCCCCTGTGGGGTAATGACAACGCCACTCCCCTCGCTGTCTCGAATCATATCTGAATCAGACGAAGACCACAAATAGGAATGCCAGCCCGATTCGGTGCTCACCGAAACCACTGACTCAACTGCGCCACGGGCAACGCTGCGAAATGCACTGCCGAGAGTCATGGCCGGTAATAATTCCGATTCTGATGACCCCTTTTCTGTCTCAGTCCGCTCCACGAGGCGGATTTCCGCCAGTTGAGATTCTCGTGGAGGACGATCAATAATGAGCATGACCAAGATTCCCGCCAATAATCCCACACCGACCAAGCTGATCCCTGTAAAAAATGAAAAAGGCGGGCGGCCTATACTGAATCGATATGCTGTTGTTTTCGGCTCATCCATCGAGAACGCTACTCTGTGCCGTGTGGATTGTTTCTGTCGAGTGCCAGAATTGCATCACGGGCCACCTGCGAAAGCGCTCTACGATCCATGCCGGATGTAGTAAGCAATGGCCCGATCCGCAGCTCTATATCCAGCCGACGAAAACCTGCTAGATGGCGAATACGTCCAATAAAGTTATCTGGATATCTGGGGGAAACCTTGGTGAGTGCCGTACGACCTTCCGCACCCTGAACCGCAGCCCCATTCACAGCAGTCACATCCATAAATATCGGTTGCAACCGCCCTTGACCCCAGTCTCTGACACTTTCAAAAGCTCCTGTTTTGAATGGTAGAAGTGTAACTCCATCCCCGGTTGTGCCCTCCGGGAATACTAGGACGGAGCCCCGTTGACGGAGCCTGTCTCTAATCTGGGAAGCAAAGGATTTTGCCTTACCTCTTCGACGGCGGTCAACCAGGAGCATAGCATAGCATTTGCAGATCCATCCGATGATTGGCCAACGCGCAATTTCTGCTTTTCCTGCAAAACAAACATCGAGCTGTGACGCAAGAATGATCGGATCAATCACAGTCAGGTGATTGGATACTCTCAAGGTGCCCGGAGACAATTTTGCGTCATTGGACGCTTTCACATGTATATTGTGAATACGGCAGAATAGACGCGCGGCTACGCCCTGACGCATCATTCTGTACGCCAGGCGCTTCACATCTGGGCGTAGGCGTACCCCAATACTTGTATGAATACTAGCAATAATCGTCGCGATCAACGCACATGCCATACGTAACCAAACGCGCATTCTTCTTACTACTTCTCACCAATAAATCTTGATTTCGATACGACCTTCCCCGAAATCCAATGCATACGCATAATAATAATGGTCAAGACACAGCCCCCAATTCCGTGGATGTGGTCTTTACCCTGACGGGAGACCCTAAAACGAATTCTCGTGCACTGCGTCAATTACATTTACTCTCTAAGCTGAATCTCAGTATTCTTGTACTTGGACTTGGGAATTCGTCACGAAAAGGGGATCTCAACATTCAAAACGCATCACTTCGGTACCTCCCAAAACCGGCTGGAAAGGGGCCTCGATTTTTCTGGCGTGTCCATCGACTATTTGAGTCAGTTTTGCGCAATGTAAGATCAACCGTCTACCATGCAAGTGATCTGTACACATTGCCCGCGATGCATCGTGCTGCCAGCCGTCACCAAGCTCATCTGGTCTTTGATTCGCGTGAATTATATACTCACCTTCCCGCGTCGATTCGGCGGCCCTGGGTGGGAGCAACCTGGAAGGCCATCCAGCACCTATACATTCGGCGGGCAGATTGCGTGTACACCGTAAGCGAAAGTATCGCCCAGCATCTCCAGAAGCATTTTCGACTCAATACTGTCCATCTAATGCGCAACGTTCCGAGGCCGCAATCCTTGGTCCCCAAAAACTCTCTGAGAGAGCACTTGGATCTACCCTCAGATGCCAAAATTGTTCTTCATCAGGGAAGCCTGCAACAGCACCGAGGGGGAGCTGCGATGGTCGAAGCAATGCAGTATACAGATAATGCCGTTCTCGTATTTATGGGTGGTGGCCCGCTAAAACCAGAGATCCAGCGACGGGTGAACGATTCGAAGCTTGGTTCGAAGATTCGGTTTATGGATGCAGTTCCACCCGATCAATTACTTTCTTTTACTGCCTCAGCAGACATTGGCCTGACATTTCTTGAGGACTGCTGTCTTAATCACCGATATGCTCTCCCCAATAAACTTTTCGAATATCTGGCAGCTGGTATCCCTGTTATCGCCAGCAGTCTTCCCGAAATTGCGCAGATCATAGAAAGATTCGATGTGGGCTGTGTCGTCCCGTCTGGAGACGCAAAAGCCTTGGGAAACGCGTTAAATCACGCAATCAAAAATCCCGGACTGCGCCAAAAATGGTCTCGAAATACACCTCGTGTTCAGGAATTTTTTAACTTTGCTACCGAATCGGAACACTTTCTTGCGCCTTACCGACAACTCGTGAACAAATGAGCCTATACCGAATCCTCCTTGCGGTAATACTGATCGCAGGATGCACATCAAATGATGCAACAGAGCCCATTGTAAGCCAGACAGAGCAAGTGCTATCTGCTCCGATGAGTTGGCCTACATTTGATGAAGCGGTCGCAACGGCCTCCAATACAGGCAAACTCATGCTCATCGATATCTATGCTCCCTGGTGTGGTTGGTGTCGAAAAATGCAGGAGGAAGTCTATACGGATGCCGCATTGGTTGCGTATGTTCAGGATAATTTTGCCTATGGTCGGCTGAATATCGACGATCCCGAAACGCTTCACAGCTTCCAGGGCTACACCCTTTCATCTCAGGAATTGGGTTACAGCTTGGGTGCGGAGGGAACCCCAACGACGGTATTCCTGCAGAGCGATGGCACTTACATTGCAAAGTGCGTAGGCTATTGGGCAAAGGACGATTTTCGCAAGGCCCTGCACTACGTGGGAACTGGAGCTTGGGAGAATCTGTCCTTCCAAGAGTTCTCCCAGCTTTAAATGCGAACCGCGCCGCCCGAATAGACTTCCGGGCGTCGGTCTCTCAGGAATAGCTTACGTGCATGGGATTCTGTGCAGCGTTGCAGATCCAGGTCGGCATACAGAATGAAGGGCTCACTTTCTGGCGCTCGGGCAACAACTGTACCCTCTGGATCCACAATAAATGAGCCCCCGCCGAAGGTCAGCACATCTTCGTCTCCCGTTCGATTTGCCAGTGCCATATAGTATCCATTCTGGAACGCTCCGACTCTCAATTCGGCCTCAAACAGTCCTTCGGGCCACTCATTGAGCGCCCCGGCCTGAGGCACAACCACTAGATCTGCCTTCTGCAGAGCTAATGCCCTCAGGTATTCACTGTAATGCCGATCATAGCAAATGGCTGCACCGATACGACCCGCAGCCGTATCGTAGACCGGGGCCTGTGTGCCGGCAGCGGTATAGTAATCCTGCTCATAGAATCCCTCGTACTGGGTGATATGCATCATTTTTGTGACCCCCAAAAGTGTGCCGTCTGCATCAATCACTGGCGATGCATCAAATGCGGCATCGCCTTTACGTGCATATAGATTCAGGACGACCACGACCCCCAACCTTTTAGCCGCTTCACAAAACAGCTCTGTTGTGGGGCCTGGGATCTCTTCAGCCAGTGAGAGTGGAGGCAGATCATTTCCTTCACATTCCGCATAGCACTGCTTCCGATGTTGGGGATAAAACGGTGTAAATGCAAGCTCTGGATAGACAACCAAATCCGCCCCTGCCTTCGCAGCTTCTTCTAATGACTCCAACCCTTGGGTCACATTAGCGCTTTGATCATCGGTAGCAGAGCATTGAATGAGAGCGAGTTTCATGACTGATTTGATTTTGATTCCTTCTACTCTTGAGCAGATGAGAGTTTTCGTGGAAATTTTGCAAGCACAAATCGAGGCAGCCCCGCGAAATCCTGCTTCACTTGAACCCGTAAGCCTCTGTGCTGCTCAAGTAGAGTACCTATGGACTCCGCATAATCAGCATGGGTTTCCAATGCAAGGATACCTCTGCGACCCAATAAACCATCCGCAATGTGTCTGCTGATTGCCCGATAGAATTTGAGCGGATCCTCTCCACAAAATAATGCCGCCTCCGGCTCATAATCTCGAACCATCCGAGGAAGTCCTGAACGCTCATGATCTGGAATATACGGAGGGTTCGCAATGACCAAATCATATCCGCTACCCACTGAACGTACAAAGTCTGCTGTCAACAGATCTGCAGCGGTGCACTGAATCTCGAGTCCATTCTGAGTCGCATTCGCCCTGGCAATGTGCAGCGCAGATCTACTGATGTCACATGCAGCCACACTCGCATTTGGGATCGCCTGCTTCATTGCCAATGCAATACACCCACTGCCCGTGCCAATGTCCAGAACCCGAGAGGGCAACTTTCTACCGACAGCTTCAAGAGCAACTTCAACCAGTTGCTCTGTTTCGGGTCTCGGGATCAGAACCTCGGATGAAACCTGAAGATGGAGTCCTCTGAATTCAGTATATCCAGTGACATACTGCACCGGCTCATGCGCAGCACAGCGCGCTGCCATTGCTGAAATTTCAGCCACCTGATCCCGTTTCAATCGGTCGTCTTCGTGAGAAATTAAATAGGCCGGTTTGCACTGCAATATATCACAAAAAATCCATACTCCTGTGCGGCGTGGATCGGACAGGCCAGCCTGCTCAAATAACACTTCCACTTCCCGAAATAATTCTTTGATTATCATCAAGTGATGCTCGCACAGCCTACTGGAATATGAATGTCAATACCCGGCCGTACATCAAAACAGTAGACGCTATCAGGAGATGCTCGTCCGCCCAAACACCAGATCGGGGCGGCCTGGATCCCCCGAAAGACCCTACTTCTGAATCCGTGATCTCACAACTATTTCTCCTCCCTCCTCATCTTCAGCGACCCCAAACAGTAAGCTATCTTTGACAATGACCCCGGAATGGATCTCCAAATGGAAGGAGAGGCTAATCTCTCCCAAAAATTGTCCTTCCGCGTTGAAGACATCAAATCGTGAACCTGAATCCCCCGGCTCGCTGTGCATCACCCACAGATTTCCTTCATCGTCACTGAAAAAATTTTCAACCACTGGCTTATTCCTTGGAATTCTCGTTTCGTCAATCGTCCCTCCCTGCTGCCGAAACCAATCAAACCGACGTTGGACCGCCTCCCGGTCTGCATGGGTCACCAGGAGCGGTTCAAATTCTTTGGTAACCCGTCTCAAAGGCATCCCCTCGGCTGTGAGTTCAACTAATTCGTAGGTGCCCGTATAGAGTGTCCATAAGTTGCCATTCACAGAAAACACCCACTCGAAGGCCCCTTGAAACGGTATGGGCATGCTATACCTGCCACCTTCCGAGTCACTATGCTCAAAGCGATCAATCTCCATGGGACTTTCTGGAATTGCAATCGTATCTATGGGAGTGAAGGATTGATCGAACCGGGCCAACATGGTCTTGGTATCCTCTTCTTCGTCGTCAAAGTGTAAGGACATGGCGTTATACCGTCCTATCGGGTCAAACCCACCTGGATAAGGTATATGCTCCCATCCCGTGGTGTTGACCCGCTCTGTACGCAAGTAATTTCCATCTGCGTCCAGGATAGTAAGTTGGCCCTTGCTCATTTCCATCACCCAGATCTCACCTGTCTCGCTGATATCAACTGCGGTAGCACTTTCAAACTCTCCTGGTCCAGATCCCTTAGATCCAACTGTACGCACAAAGGCCCCACTCGGGTCGAAAATGTGGATTTGCTGCGCGTATGAGTCAAGGACATACAAGCGTCCCCGTCCATCAATATCCAAGGATAGAATCTGACCGAATAATATGGTGTCTTCGCCGATACCACTTCCATACCTCATTTCTTCCACAACCTCCCATCCCTCGTCCGGCCCCCAAAGTGGAACGCCAGTGTTTTGAACTACGATTTCTCCCGAGGCAAGTGTGTCTACTTTGAAAGATGCTTTGTCTGTCATGCCCGGCTCTGAGGAGATACACCCGAAAGTGAATAACAAGCTAGCTAGGACGGCCACTGCAGTAATCTTTGAGTTAAGCATTCGGCAGAATTGGTCTGGTGGTGAGATGAGATCTGAAATTCTTAGATGGCCAGTTGCTGGAGGATAAACTGATTCCTCCGTAAGCTGCGATTCTATCGATCAGTGCTTCGCTAAAACGAACCTGAGATAGGTGTTGTTGCGGGGGATCATTCTCGGAATGTAATAATGATTTACGAATCTTCTCCACTTTCCGCACGACCAATTTCCCTTTTGGACGAAAACTCCCTGCCTCCCCCAATTCATCAATTGATACAAACTAAAGTGACATTTGTAGGGACACCCTCAAGAATGACGAAGGTGATCCACGGTGTTCAAATTGGCATCCTATCCTGGTGAGTGAAATAGATCGTAGCAAGTTCAGCTTCAAGAGACACTCCACTGGGTAGCCAAAACGGAGTAACTGCATAAATACTTGACTCAAAACCGCTCCCAATAATTTTTGTCTTTGCCTACCAATATTGGAAACTGATTTGTTCCATGCTTGTATAATGTCAGAACTTCAATTGTATTTCTGACATAAACAAACAGAATCATGCGTGGCCTTCCTAGTCGAATAATGGAGCACGCCTCCTCTCTTCAAGAGGGTACTCCTCTGTGTCCGAGAGCTCTGTTGCACTTGGGCAATCGTGCAGCGGTCGATCAGGCTTTGTCACGCCTCGCCCGCTCAGGTGAACTTATGCGTATTTTTCAAGGCATCTATCTACGCCCAATTAAGACCCGATTCGGTATAAGGGCTCCTCGCTTAGAGACGGTCCTCACTGCACTGTCGGATTTATGGGGTGAAATAATTGTCCCCTCTGGCGGTGCCATGGCGAATTTTCTTGGCTTAACACCTCAGAATCCAATTCGACCGGTGTATCTTACGTCCGGTCCCAATCGAGAACTGCACTTTGGGAAACTCATCATAGAGTTGCGTCACGCTTCTCGTAGCCAATTAACAGCACCGCATACCAAGGCTGGCGATATCATCCGAGCTTTGCTGTGGCTTGGTCCAGAAAAAGTTGAAGATCATCTTGAAACACTCTGGTTGACACTTTCCAGGAAGGATCTGGACGAGCTTGCAACTGCCCGATCAACGATGCCTAACTGGATGGCGGAATCAGTGAGCATACGTCTAACAAATGCTTGAAGCGAAATACCAGACTTTATCCATTGACGATCAGCGCGATGCATTATCAGTGGCGGAATTTAGCAGTGATCAAAGGGCACATCTTCTGGAGAAGGACGTGTGGGTTGTCGCGACACTATCCGCGCTGTTTAACTCCCCGTTTAGCCCGCAGTTAACCTTTAAGGGTGGGACTTCGCTGTCAAAAGTGTGGGGGGCTATACATCGCTTTTCAGAAGATATTGATATCACCTATGACATCCGTGCTTTGGAGCCAGCTTTAGTTGCGAATGCCGGAGAAGATGTTCTTCCAACAACACGCAGTCAGGTAAAGCGCTGGTCACGGGCAATTCGCAAGGATCTCGAAAAATGGATCAAAGACGAAGCCCTCCCGGTTGTTGAAGCGGAGCTTTCGCGTGCAGGATTCAGGGCGCGGGTACACGCCGAATCTGAAAAACTCTATGTCGGATACGAATCACTGTTTCGTGGATCGGGGTTCCTACGTCCTGAGGTCATGGTTGAATTTGGGGCACGGTCCACTGGCGAACCTCATGTGATCCGTACAGTGGAGTGCGATGCAGCGGCGCACTTACCAGGGATTATCTTTCCTCAAACGCATGTGAAAGTTATGCGGGCAGAGCGAACCTTTTGGGAGAAAGCCACCGCAATTCATGTATTTTGTCGCCAGGAACGAAGGCGCGGTGATCGCCTGTCAAGACACTGGTATGATCTTGTACGTCTCGACGAAGCAGGAATTGCTGAGAGAGCACTTTCTGATTATCAGCTAGCACTCTCTGTCGCTCGGCACAAGACAATGTTTTTTTCTGCGAAAGATGTTTCTGGGAAATTCATTGACTATCAGGATGCAGTTTCGGGTGACTTGCAACTTGTTCCGTCTGGTAATGCATATGAAATGCTTGCAAATGACTACGCAAAAATGGCTACCGATGGCATGCTGCTTGGTAAGAGCGAACCATTTAGTGTATTAATGGAGCGTTGCAGACTACTTGAGGAGAAAGCCAATTCCTTGCGTTCAGGAAGCGAGTAGATACCCGCTTGCCGGGATAACACATCTTGGGCGTTAGTGATTTTACCGAGACTAAGCCATACCGTATCTTTGGGGCATCCCCACGTTGTAAACCGTGTAAAATTGTGTGGACCTTGCATTATTTGTTTGTCTAAATGACTATCGTGTAGATGAGATATTGCGACCAGAATTGTTTCTAGCCATATAGAGAGCAATAAACAGCAATGCTACTAATTTTCGCTTGATCCTCAGGAATAACGCCAATCTCTGTGAGAAATCGGCCTTAACATCAAAGCAGAGTAAGTTAAACCGGAATTACCAGTGACTACTCAGTATTCTCCGCGCACTCAAACTCGAAAAATTTGAGTACTGATAAAACCAGATACCACAACTCAGACGGTAACTCAAATCCATCTCGAAAAAGACATCGCATACCAGACGGACATCCTGCAGGACGTCTCCCGGACCTTCGCATTGAACATTCCTCAGTTACCTAGTCCACTAGGAACCGTAGTGGGTAATGCCTACTTGCTCTGTAGGATTTCCGATACCATTGAGGACGAAGAAGCACTGTCACCATTGCAAAAACGTGAGTTCTCAGATCGCTGGATCGGGGTCGTTGAAGGCAGTAATGACCCACATACGTTTGCACAGGACCTCGCTGACCTGCTCACGCTCTCGGCAACCGAGCACGAGTACAACCTTATTGTAAACACCCCTGCAATCATTCGAATTACAAAGAGTTTTTCCGTTTCTCAGCAACAAATCCTCCAGCGTTGTGTGAATATCATGGTGAATGGCATGGCAGAATTTCAAGAAGTTGCCAGCCTCAAAGGATTAAATGACCTTGAGCATTTCAACAGCTATTGCTATCATGTTGCGGGAGTTGTCGGTGAAATGCTGACCGATCTGTTCTGCGACTATTCCGACGAAATCGGAGCACGAAAAAAAGAACTATTTGCTTTATCGTCCTCGTTTGGGCAAGGCCTTCAAATGACAAATATCCTCAAAGACATCTGGGAAGATCAAAGCCGTGGTGCATGCTGGCTGCCACAAAGTGTTTTTCTTGCCTACGACTTTGATCTTAGTTTGCTCTCGAAACACCATACCGACCCACGATTTATCCAAGGCTTAAACGAACTCATTGCTGTTGCGAGAGGACATCTCGATAACGCTCTGCGGTATATCCTTCTGATCCCTCCTAAGGAAACTGGAATCCGGCGTTTCTGCCTTTGGGCTCTCGGAATGGCCTTCCCCACTCTACGGCGTATACACAAGAGATCAACATTCAAAAGTGGGCAAGAAGTCAAAATCCCACGGCGTACTGTTAAAGCCGTTGTTGTATCTACTAGTGCACTAGCTCGCTTCGATATAGCCCTGAAAACTCTGTTTTTTTACCTCGGTCGCAACCTGCCCTACCAACAGTTCGCAAATAAAGTCTAGGAAAATTTGAGCAGTGTTATTCTCCTCTTCTGAGGTGGGCTGGGCCTCTAGCCACAACAATCGTAGTAAAACCTTCTAAGGAGATCAAGATCTATGAAAGCCATCCCACATGATCAAAACCTGCCATTCTGATGACTGACGTAATAGACAGACAGATTTTTGCCTCATCCAGCGCGACCCTGGAGTATTGGCTCGACTACGGGAGTCCGCTCTACTAGATTTAAGATTACTGAAGGCGCACCGCGATCCGCAATTCAAGTCCATCAAGGAGATGGTGTGGAAGGAAAAGTGTTCAGCGACAAAACTTTTTACGGTTGACGACAAAACTTTTTACAGTTGCATGCGAGCTATAGTTTCATGGTAATACGTGGTTTTTCATTGAGGCGAAGCTGCGAGCAGCGCAGCCTCAATGACATGTGGAATATGTCCATGTCTGATGGATCGATTGGCCTGTCGGACATGGACAACAACAGGCAAATTCGGAGTCCAGAATAAGTAGCCATATCTCAATTTTGGGAGTTATGAGGATGCTTCGTCTGCGTTTTTCTGACGGCGCTGCGCGACTTCAATTCGGTAGCTGGGCAAGTTGAGCTCCAGAACCGCGCAGTGATGCACCAGTCGATCCACGACCGCGGTGGCGTTCATCGGATCGTAAAAGATCGTTTCCCACTGCGAGAACGGTAAGTGGGTGGTGATCAACACGCTTGCGCGTTCGTAGCGTTCTGCCAACAAGTGGAACAGAAGATCCATCTCTTCGCGGCTGTGCTTCACGTAGCCGAGTTGATCAATGATCAAGGCTTCATAGCGCAGCAGTTGTTTCATGAAGATTTGCAACTGCTGCTCCTGTTTTGCACGAATCAGCGCGTGAACCAGTTCGCTGGAGGTATAAAAGATCACCCGACGTCCCTGGTCGACCAATTCCTGTCCCAGCGCACATAAAAGATGCGTTTTTCCGCTGCCAGTGGGCCCCAGAGCCAGCACATTTTCTTTGCGATCCAAAAATCCTCCTTCCAGAAGGGTACGCAGCTGGTGATCCAGCTTCAACGGCAGTCGTGTGCGCTCAAAGGAGTCCAGTGTCTTGGATTTCAGCAGGCGAGAGGCCTGCAACGCGCGCTGAATGCGGTTCTGCGTACGCGATTGCTGTTCGTGGTCCACCAGCGTCAACAAAAAATGCTCAAAACTCATGGATTCTTGTCGAGCCAGATCGGCAATCTCATGGAACGCCATCCGCATGCCGGGCATCCGCAACGCGCGAAGTCCGCGTTGGAGCCCACGCTCAAGTTCTTTACTCGTTTTGGTCTTTTTCATCGCACCTCCTCGGCCAAAAGGCCATCATAGCTCTCCAACGTGACATGGATGATCGGAGACTCGGGCGCATGGAGCAAGATCTGTACCGCTTCCAGCGTAATCGGTGTCTTGTCAGCAAGTAAGTGCGTCAACGCGGCCTCTACCCCCGATTCGCCCTCGTTCGCCGCCAGTTCCAACACGCGCAAATAGACTTTATCGGCGGCAAGCGCGACGGTATGTGCCGCTTTGAGGGCATCATACGCCATTCGGAACACCCGGCTCGGAAAGAGGTCTGCACGGTAGCGATACCCCGCAAAGGCACCCGGCTTGCGAACCAAATCTCGAATCACATGCAGGTAGTGAATCGAATGTCGACCCTCTCCGTACAGGCGCGGCATCTGCTCCTGGAGCGTCTGAGCGCGCCAAACTTCAATCCGATCCACGTACAACCGTACCTCAACCCGCTGTCCGATCAGCGTGCTGGGGACCGAATAGCGGTTCGTTTTGACCAGAATCGTGCTGCCACAACTGACACGGACCGGAAGCCGTTCAAACGAATCCAGGCGCTGGGCCGGTAAGGCACCCAATGCGTCTCGCTCCTGCTCTAATTCAGACTGGCGACATGCATTCAACCGGCGGACGATCTTCGTTAAAAACCGCTCATAGTCCCCCTGGCTGTCAAAATCCCTGGATCCGCGAAGCGTCAGCGCATTCTCCATGGCCCGCTTGAGCCGATAATGCCGTTGTTCCACCTTTCCATTCTCGTTGGGGCGCCTGGGTTGCGTGCGCCGGGGCACCACGCCGAAAAAGTCCATCAGCTCCTTGTAGGACTCGGTGAAGACATCGGATTCGTTCCCGCTGCGATTCTTCACCGCACAACTCATCGAATCCGTCTGATGCAGCCGGGGCACTCCGCCAAGTTCATAGACCGCGTTCTGGAATCCCGCGCTCAAAGACGCAAAACTCTCCGACTCGCAGACCATCACGGATTCCCAACTGGAATATGTCAGCACAAAATGATAGAGCAAATGGGGAAACGGCGTGCCCTGAAGGGTAATTCCCAGATGATTCATGCACGTAAAGTCGGACTGGGCGCGATCCCCAGGCTCGTAGACCTGCGCAAAAAACACCTCTTTCGGTCGATCCGCCTTCCAATCCCTCACTCGGCGCTGAAAGGTGCGCAACTGACTCGGTTTGAATTGATCGGGATACTTGTCGAGCAGATACTCCAACAGGGCCTTCGCCTCCATCTTCGGATCTGCCTCCAGAAACTGGACGCACTCCGACCAAACCCCTGCAAATGCATCGTTGCGCCGACTTGGTCTCGGTGGTGTTTTGAGTTCGCTCGGAAGTTTCTCCGTGCGAAGATATTTGTGTGCGCTGGATTCGCACATTGCCGCTTTGGCCGAGGCGGCCTTGATCGTCATTGTTTTTCGGCGGACAAGTTTACGTAAATACGTTGCCTGCGGATCCGATACCATTTGCTTGAAATAAGTGAGAAAAAACTCACTTGTTCGAGCAAAATCCCCAGGTGATTATCCCAGGATTCAAATCCAGAGTCAACTGTAAAAAGTTTTGTCGTTAACCGTAAAAAGTTTTGTCGTTAGACAAGGAGGTGTCCATCAAACTGAACCTCCCAGCAATGTCCTCTTGATCCCTTGTGATACAACTCATTGCATTGAACCATTCAGAAGGGGCATCTTTCTTACTCAGCCTGCCTCGGAACAAAGGCATGGTTGGGACAACATTCTCCGCCGCTGGTCTTTGGAGGACATGAATTCCTCTCCGACTAGCGGGTGCGTTATGTCCTGTGACGGATGCACGGCATCCTTTAGCCATACTGAATCCATCCACGTAGAATTCTAGCAGGTTACCGCTCCCAACCGCTGTCTACCCCCCGATCCTGGATCCCATGCCCTTTCTCCATAGATTGTGCCGGCTGGGTATTCGTGTTGCGATCCTCCGGAACCACAGTAGATGAAGGCCTATCTTGTGCCGGACCAATCGTTTTTCCATCGGGGACACTGTTGTGGTTCTCCTTCATGGATTGAAGCCTTTCCTGTGTTCGCTTAAGTTCCGACTTCATCCAGTCATGCATGGATGGAACGGGAACGGAATACAGGAATCCATCGGCCGAGATCACCCCCTTTTTTAAGAATTTCTGGAATAATTTATTGGCTTCATCAAGACCGTATTTCTCGGATAGAGGCTCCACCACCAGTCCTTCGTTGAACGGCTTCCCTGATCCGACATCCGCAATTAACCTGGCCAGCCTGATCACCTCGTCTCCACTAAAATCATCCACCCGTTGTCTATAATACGCTTCTCGTCTCTCCATCCCCAATTGATATACAACTTCCAGCCCCTCTGGTGTCATGGCTCCATGATCGTTCCTGATCTGATTTACTGCAGCGTCTGCGTAAGCCGTAATATGCTGTGGCCATCCATGCGTTTTCTGCGCAATGGCATCAATCCATACAGTTGGATCTCCCTTAGCACGGCCTTCCTTTGTGAGCCAATCACGAATCACCGCTCGCTCAGCCCCCTTGCTCAGTGCCCCCAATTCCACAAGACATCCTCCCTTGTATCTTGATATTTCCAGTGTTCCGAAAGAGGCTTTTGTCGTCCCCAGCCCAGCTGCCAGTAGGACTACAGGCCTATTTAGCATGCCGTTATGGATCGCATCAAGCACTTCAACTGCCGTCGATCTGTAATCGTCTGGAGGCACCTTCTCATGCCCAAGTGCATGCGCTTCGTCTAGAATTAATAATAACGGCTTATTACCGTTTTTGAGAATATCCTTAACGGTAGGTTGGGGGCGAGCACTCTTGAACGCCCACCCAAAAAAGTTTTTGAATCCGATCTGCGTCGACCGTTCCGTTCCTTTGTATTTCTCCCCAAGACCAAGGGAAGCGAGTAAATTATTTGAATCCCAAAGAGCACCTACCCCTATACGCACGACCTCCCACCCATGTGATATCGCACGTTTTTTGCATTGATCAAGCAAGGCAGTTTTTCCAACGCCTGGCGCGCCCTGAATTAGAAAGGTTGACCCACCCTTCTCCTCTACAGCTGTTTCTGCAAGCGCATCGAAATTTTTCAAGATCTTTTCTCGACCGTGAAAATATTCCGCGGGTCCACGGTCGGAAATAAAATCAGGTGTAGAATGTTGAGGTTCAGTCATCAGAGGGAGGTACTGCGTGAGTTTATTGGACACCGCTCCGCCTCAGCGGTTCCGATTTATTGTTGGCGCCGAATTGCAACGGATCTCTGCGGGCCATGTGAACCCGGGAAGTCGCCGATTTCCTCAAAAACGCATGGAAACCTGCGAGACGCATCGGGTTCACCTTCCTATACCTCATCTCGGAGCCCCTAAACTCCTGTTTGCAAGGGTATGCCCTCGCTAAAGGTGCTCAGAATCAGCCCTCAGGGTACGAAGATGGGACATGAAATTGCGTGAAATAATCTCGTGCAAGATCTACCTGCTTAAGAAATACCTCTTCAAGAAAATCGTCACGATCAATCATTCGTTGATCGTCATTTGTAAGGCGAGGGATTCGAGTAACAAATTTTTCTACGTCTGCCTTCTTGGCCATAAAACATATATCTTATATGATTCTATGCTACTCCAACGGATTCCTTGTATTCTCTGAAACCCAATATCCTGACTTCGGCGGTTTGAGTTGACTTAAAATCTAAAAAACCCGATTTCC